>JAIMAL010000002.1 GCA_023511995.1 Burkholderiales bacterium | reverse complement strand
AGAGGGTTTGCGTTTTGCCATCCGCGAGGGTGGGCGGACGGTGGGCGCCGGCGTGGTGTCGAAAATCATCGAGTGAGAAGGCGGCGCGGCCCTGCGGCCGCGCCATGTTGCAAACGGCATTCAGGCCAGTAGCTCAATTGGCAGAGCGGCGGTCTCCAAAACCGCAGGTTGGGGGTTCGAGACCCTCCTGGCCTGCCAGACACACCGGCGCGGCGGCCACCGCTTCCGGGAAACAGGCGACGCCGCCGGTTGCCCGTTGAAGCGCCACCGCGCCCGAGGCTTAAGTCATGGCAGACAGAATCAAACTGGCCCTGGCGGGCCTTGCCATCGTGGCGGGGCTCGTCGGGTTTTATGCATTGGCCAACCAGCCCCTGGTGCTGCGCGTGCTCTCCGTCATTGGCGGGGTGGCGGCGGCGGCCGTGGTGGGCTGGTTCACCGAGCCGGGGCGCCAGTTTGTGGTCTTCGCCCGGGAGTCCGTCGCCGAGGCCAAGCGTGTGGTCTGGCCCACCCGCAAGGAAGCCATGCAGACCACGGGGGTGGTGTTCGTTTTCGTGGTCCTCATGGCGCTGTTCATCTTCGTGGTGGACGTGTCGCTTTCCGCAATCGTGCGCATGTTGATGGAACGGGGAAGCTGATGGCCAAACGCTGGTACGTGGTGCACACCTATTCCGGCTTCGAGAAGAGTGTCAAGCGGGCCCTCGAGGAACGCATCAAGCGCGCCCACATGGAGGACAAGTTCGGCCAGATCCTGGTGCCCGTGGAAGAAGTGGTGGAGATGAAGGGCGGCCAAAAGCGCACCAGCGAACGCAAGTTCTTCCCGGGTTATGTGCTGGTGGAAATGGAAATGGACGATGCCACCTGGCACCTGGTGAAGAGCGTGCCCAAGGTCACCGGCTTCGTCGGCGGCTCCGCCGCCAAGCCCACCCCCATCAGCGAGAAGGAAGTGCAGGCGCTGATGCAGCAGATCCAGGAAGGCGTGGAAAAACCCAAGCCCAAGGTCCTCTTCGAGGTAGGCGAGGCGGTGCGGGTGACGGAAGGCCCCTTCGCCGACTTCCACGGCAACGTGGAAGAGGTCAATTACGACAAGAACAAGCTGCGGGTGTCGGTGATGATCTTTGGCCGTTCCACCCCCGTGGAGCTGGATTTCAGCCAGGTGGAAAAGGCCTGAGGCACACCGCAGGCTGCGCGCGAGGCGCGGCCCAGCAGGGTGTGGCGTATTCGGGCAGGCCGGAAGCCCTGATTCCGGCACGAGGAGCGCGAGCCGGCTTGCCGGCCGTGCGTTTGGACTCACTTCAAGCAAAGGAAAGCCATCATGGCAAAGAAAATCGTCGGCTACATCAAGCTCCAGGTGCCGGCGGGCAAGGCCAATCCCTCGCCCCCCATCGGCCCTGCGCTGGGCCAGCGCGGCCTCAACATCATGGAATTCTGCAAGGCCTTCAATGCCCAGACCCAGGGCATGGAGCCCGGCCTGCCGATTCCCGTGGTGATCACCGCCTACGCGGACAAATCCTTCACCTTCGTGCTCAAGACGCCGCCCGCCAGCGTGCTCCTGAAGAAGGCGGCGAAGGTGGAGAAGGGCTCCAGCAAGCCCCACACCGACAAGGTGGGCCGCATCACCCGCGCCCAGGCCGAGGAAATCGCCAAAATGAAAATGCCCGATCTCACCGCCGCCGATCTGGAGGCCGCGGTGCGCACCATTGCCGGCAGCGCCCGCAGCATGGGCATCGAAGTGGAGGGAGTCTGACATGGCGAAGATTTCCAAACGCCGCCAGGCCATCCTGGCCAAGGTGGACCGCACCAAGGCCTATCCCGTGGACGAGGCGCTGAAACTGGTGAAGGAAACCGCCACTGCCAAATTCGACGAGTCGGTGGATGTGGCGGTGAATCTGGGGGTGGATGCGCGCAAATCCGATCAGCTCGTGCGCGGCTCCCTGGTGCTGCCCAAGGGCACCGGCAAGAAGGTGCGGGTGGCGGTCTTCGCCCAGGGTCCGGCCGCCGAAGCGGCGAAGGAAGCGGGGGCCGACGTGGTGGGCTTCGATGATCTCGCCGCCCGGATCAAGGAAGGCTGGCTGGAATTCGACGTGGTCATCGCCACCCCCGATTCCATGCGGGTGGTGGGCCAGTTGGGCCAGATTCTCGGTCCGCGGGGGCTGATGCCCAATCCCAAGGTGGGCACCGTCACCCCCAACGTGGCGGAGGCGGTGAAAAATGCCAAGGCGGGTCAGGTGCAGTTCCGCACCGATAAGGCCGGCATCGTCCATTGCACCATTGGCCGCGCCTCCTTCCCGCCCGAGGATCTGAAGGCGAATCTCCTGGCCCTGGTGGAGGCGCTCAACAAAGCCAAGCCGGCTGCCGCCAAGGGGGTGTATCTCAAGCGCATCGCCGTCTCCAGCACCATGGGGGTGGGCGTGAAGGTGGACCAGGGGTCGCTGACCGCCTGAGGTGCGCCCCGCCTGCCTGCCGCGCGGCGCAGGCAGACGCGGCCGAACAGGGGAAGGGAAAAGACTTTGGGCCCGGTCACTCGACTGGTCGCCGCATCTCCGCCGGTTACCGACCGCAACTCCGGTAACCGGCGGGGATCGGCGGCCGGGTTGGGTGAACGGGGTTATCAAAGACCGTAGGTGTCCGTGAGGACTCAATGGAAGGCGAAGGGAAACGGGCACAGGGTGCTGCCGCTCCCACCAGCCGGAAGCCTACGCAGATGGCGTACCCAAGACAGGATGATCGTTGTGCAAGCGATGTTCTCCTATCGGAAGGTCGCCGATTCGCGGTGAGTTCAAGCCGCATTCGACGTAAGGAGTAAGACCGTGGCTCTCAATCTGCAGAAGAAGCAAGAGGTCGTGGCCGAGGTGAGCGAGCAGGTGGCGCGCGCCCAGGCCATCATCCTCGCTGAGTACCGCGGCCTGGGAGCGGGGGACATGACGGTACTGCGGGCGAAAGCGCGCAATGCCGGCGTGTACTTCCGCGTGCTGAAGAACACGCTGGCCCGGCGCGCCGTGGCGAACACGCCGTTTGCTCCCCTGGCGGAGAAAATGGTGGGTCCGCTGGCGTTTGCGATTTCCGCCGATCCGGTGGCCGCCGCAAAAGTGCTCGACGAGTTTGCCAAGAGCAACGAAAAACTCGTGATCAAGGGGGGTGCGCTGCCCAACACGATCATGGGGCCGAAGGAGGTGGCAAGCCTTGCCGCCCTGCCTTCGCGCGAGGAGCTTCTGGCGAAACTGATGGGCACCATGCAGGCGCCCATCGCCCAGTTCGTGCGGACGCTCAACGAAGTGCCGGCACGGTTCGTGCGCACGCTGGCGGCGATCCGTGACAGCAAACAGGCTGCCTGAATCAACCTTTTCGAATCTTGACTGGAGAACATCATGGCCGTATCCAAAGCTGAAATCCTCGATGCCCTTGCCAACATGAGCGTGCTGGAGCTGTCCGAGCTCATCAAGGAAATGGAGGAAAAATTCGGTGTGTCCGCCGCGGCTGCCGCCGTGGCCGTGGCCGCCGCCCCTGCTGCCGGTAGCGCTGCCGCCCCGGCGGAAGAAAAGACCGACTTCAGCGTCGTGCTCACCGCAGCCGGCGAGAAGAAGGTGGAAGTGATCAAGGTGGTGCGTGCCATCACCGGTCTCGGTCTGAAAGAGGCCAAGGACCTGGTGGACGGTGCGCCCAAGCCCGTGAAGGAAGGCATTCCCAAGGCCGAAGCCGAGGCGATCGCCAAGCAGCTCACGGAAGCCGGCGCCACTTGCGAAATCAAGTAAGCGCGGCCACTGCGGCGGATGGCTGGCAACCCGTCAGGGTCGCCGGCCTTTTGCCGCTTCTGGAGCCGAAATCAGAACTGAGCGGATGGCGTCCGCTCACTTGTGATTTCGCCGGGCTGCCCGCCCGGGCCGATTTCCGCTTGCCTCTACCGGAGATGCCATGACCTACTCTTTCGCCGAGAAGAAACGTATCCGCAAGAGCTTCGCCAAGCGTCCCAGCGTGCTCGACGTGCCTTACCTGCTCGCCATGCAGCTGGATTCCTACCGCTCGTTCCTGCAGGCCGACGTGCCGCCCGAGGAGCGCAAGGTGGAGGGGCTGGAGGCGGCGTTCCGCTCCATCTTCCCGATCGTTTCCCATTCCGGCAATGCGCGTCTCGAATACGTGAGCTATACCCTGGGCGATCCCCCCTTCGACGTCAAGGAGTGCCAGCAGCGCGGCCTCACCTATGCTGCGCCCCTGCGGGCCAAGGTGCGCCTGGTGATCATGGACAAGGAGGCGTCCAAGCCCACGGTCAAGGAAGCCAAGGAGCAGGAGGTCTATTTCGGCGAAATCCCGCTCATGACCAACAACGGTTCCTTCATCATCAACGGCACCGAGCGGGTAATCGTCTCCCAACTGCACCGCTCGCCGGGGGTGTTCTTCGAGCACGACCGGGGCAAGACCCATTCCTCCGGCAAGCTCCTCTTCTCCGGGCGCATCATCCCCTATCGCGGCTCCTGGCTCGATTTCGAGTTCGATCCCAAGGATTACGTCTATTTCCGCGTCGACCGGCGGCGCAAGATGCCGGTCACCATCCTGCTCAAGGCGCTGGGCTACACGCCGGAACAGATCCTGCAGATTTTCTTCCAGTTCGACACCTTCCATCTGACCAAGAAGGGCATTGAATTCGAACTCGTGCCCGAGCGCCTGCGGGGCGAGATCGCGCGTTTCGACATCGCGGCCAAGGGTAAGGTCATCGTGCCCAAGGACAAGCGGATTACCGTCAAGCACATCCGCGAGATGGAGGCGGCGGGCCTCAAGAAAATGATCGTGCCGGAGGATTTCCTCATTGGCCGTGTGCTCGCGACCAATGTCATCGACAAGGAAACCGGCGAGCTCATCGCCCGCGCCAATGACGAGATCACCGAGGAGGTGCTGAAGAAGCTCATGGCCGCGGGCATCGACACCATCCAGACCCTCTACACCAACGATTTGGACCACGGCCCCTACATCTCGCAGACCCTGCGCATCGACGAGACGGCCGACACCATGGCCGCGCGTGTGGCCATCTACCGCATGATGCGGCCCGGTGAGCCGCCGACGGAGGAAGCGGTGGAGACCCTCTTCAACCGCCTCTTCTTCTCCGAGGAAACCTACGACCTGTCCAAGGTGGGGCGGATGAAGTTCAACCGCCGTGTGGGCCGCAGCGAGCTCACCGGCCCCGGTACCCTGACGCCGGAGGACATCGTGCAGGTGATCCACCTCCTGGTGGAGCTCCGAAACGGCCGCGGCGAGGTGGACGACATCGACCACCTGGGCAACCGGCGCGTGCGCTCGGTGGGTGAGCTCGCGGAAAACCAGTTCCGTGCTGGCCTGGTGCGGGTGGAACGCGCGGTGCGCGAGCGGCTGGCGCAGGCGGAGTCGGAAAACCTCATGCCCCACGATCTCATCAATGCCAAGCCGGTATCGGGGGCGGTGAAGGAATTTTTCGGCTCCAGCCAGCTTTCCCAGTTCATGGACCAGACCAACCCGCTGTCCGAGATCACCCACAAGCGGCGGGTGTCGGCCCTGGGTCCGGGGGGCCTGACCCGGGAGCGGGCGGGCTTCGAGGTGCGCGACGTGCATCCGACCCACTACGGCCGCGTCTGTCCGATCGAGACGCCGGAAGGCCCCAACATCGGCCTCATCAATTCGCTCGCGCTTTATGCACGCACCAACGAATATGGCTTCCTGGAAACGCCCTACCGCAAGGTCGTGAATGGCCGGGTCACCGATGAGATCGAGTACCTGTCGGCCATCGAGGAGGGCCAGTACGTCATCGCCCAGGCCAACGCCGAGCTGGACAAGAACGGCCGCTTCAAGGAGGAATACGTCTCCTGCCGGCACCGCAACGAGTTCACCATGGCGCCGCGGGAGAACGTGCAGTACATGGACGTGGCGCCGGCGCAGATCGTCTCGGTGGCCGCCTCCCTCATTCCCTTCCTTGAGCACGACGACGCCAACCGGGCGTTGATGGGTTCCAACATGCAGCGCCAGGCGGTGCCCTGCCTGCGTCCGGAAAAGCCGCTGGTGGGCACCGGCATCGAGCGTACCGCCGCGGTTGATTCCGGCACCGTGGTCACCGCGGTACGGGGGGGCGTGGTGGACTATGTGGATGCCACCCGTATCGTGGTGCGCGTCAACGATGACGAGACCGCCCCCGGCGAGGTGGGCGTGGACATTTACAGCCTGACCAAATTCACCCGTTCCAACCAGAACACCAACATCAACCAGCGGCCGCTGGTCCGCATCGGGGATGTGATCCAGCGAGGGGATGTGATCGCCGACGGCGCCTCCACCGACACCGGGGAGCTCGCCTTGGGGCAGAACATGTTCGTCGCCTTCATGCCCTGGAACGGCTACAACTTCGAGGACTCCATCCTCATCAGCGAGCGCGTGGTCGCGGACGACCGCTACACCTCCATCCACATCGAGGAACTGTCGGTGGTGGCGCGGGATACCAAGCTGGGTCCGGAGGAGATCACCCGCGACATCCCCAATCTGTCGGAGCGCATGGCGGCGCGGCTCGACGAGTCGGGCATCGTCTATATCGGTGCCGAGGTGCAGGCGGGCGATGTGCTGGTGGGCAAGGTCACACCCAAGGGCGAAACGCAGCTCACCCCGGAGGAAAAACTGCTGCGCGCCATCTTCGGCGAGAAGGCCTCCGACGTGAAGGACACCAGCCTGCGGGTGCCGTCCGGCATGTCCGGCACGGTGATCGACGTGCAGGTCTTCACCCGCGAGGGCATCGAGCGGGACAAACGCGCGGCGCAGATCATCGACAGCATGCTCAACGAGTACAAGAAGGACCTCGCCGACCGCATGCGTATCGTCGAGGATGACACCTTCGGCCGCATCGAGCGCCTGCTCATCGGCAAGGTGGCCAACGGCGGACCGAAGAAGCTCGCCAAGGGAACGAAGATCACCAAGAAATACCTGGAGGAGCTCAACCGCTACGAGTGGTTCGATATCCGGCTCGCCAACGAGGAGGCCGCGCAGCAGCTCGAGCGCCTCAAGGAAAGCCTGGAGGCCAAGCGCCGCGAATTCGACCAGATGTTCGCCGAGAAGAAGAAAAAGCTCACCTCCGGTGACGAGCTGCCGCCCGGCGTGCTGAAAATGGTCAAGGTCTATCTCGCCGTCAAGCGCCGGCTACAGCCCGGTGACAAGATGGCGGGGCGCCATGGCAACAAGGGGGTCATCTCCAAGATCGTGCCGGTGGAAGACATGCCCTACATGGAGGACGGCACGCCGGTGGACATCGTGCTCAATCCGCTGGGGGTGCCCTCCCGCATGAACGTGGGCCAGATTCTCGAAACCCACCTGGGCTGGGCGGCCAAGGGACTGGGGCAGAAAATCGCCAAAATGCTGGAAGACGCCGAGAACGTCACCGTGGCGGAGCTGCGCAAGTATCTGGAGAAGATTTACAACCGCACCGGCCGTCCGGAACGTCTCGATCTGCTCACCGACAAGGAGATCGTCGAGCTGGCAGTCAACCTCCGCGATGGCGTGCCCTTCGCCTCGCCGGTGTTCGACGGCGCCACGGAAGAGGAGATCAAGGACATGCTGGAGCTCGCCGGCCTGCCCCGTTCCGGTCAGGTCACCCTCTACGACGGTCGCACCGGCGAACCCTTCGAGCGGCCCGTCACCGTGGGCTACATGCACATGCTGAAGCTGCACCACCTGGTGGACGACAAGATGCATGCGCGTTCCACCGGTCCCTACAGCCTGGTCACCCAGCAGCCGCTGGGCGGCAAGGCGCAGTTCGGTGGCCAGCGCTTCGGCGAAATGGAGGTGTGGGCGCTGGAGGCCTACGGCGCCGCCTATACGCTGCAGGAAATGTTGACGGTCAAGTCCGACGACGTCACCGGCCGCACCAAGGTGTACGAAAACATCGTCAAGGGCGACCACCGCATCGATGCCGGCATGCCCGAGTCCTTCAACGTGCTGGTGAAGGAAATCCGCTCGCTGGCCATCGACATCGATCTGGAGCGGGATTGAGTCATAGGGGAATGAGCCAACAGCAGGTTTGACCAGGACGGGGCGTGTTCGGGGAAAAGGGTTTTCGGCTCCCTCACCTCACCACCGTCCTCTGAAACGGAGTGTCACATGAAAGCACTGCTCGATTTGTTCAAACAGGTCACCCAGGAAGAGGAATTCGATGCCATCCGCATCGCCCTCGCATCGCCGGACAAAATCCGCTCCTGGTCCTATGGTGAGGTGAAGAAACCGGAGACCATCAACTACCGCACCTTCAAGCCGGAGCGGGATGGCCTCTTCTGCGCCAAGATTTTCGGCCCGGTGAAGGATTACGAGTGTCTGTGCGGCAAGTACAAGCGCTTGAAGCACCGGGGCGTCATCTGCGAGAAATGCGGCGTTGAGGTGACCCTGGCCAAGGTGCGGCGGGAACGCATGGGCCACATCGAACTGGCGAGCCCCGTGGCCCATATCTGGTTCCTCAAGTCCCTGCCGTCGCGGCTGGGGATGGTGCTGGACATGCCCCTGCGCGACATCGAGCGGGTGCTCTATTTCGAGGCCTACGTGGTCATTGATCCGGGCATGACGCCCCTCGACCGCGGCCAGCTTTTGAGCGAGGACGATTATCTCGCCAAGGTCGAGGAATACGGCGATGAATTCAAGGCGGCCATGGGCGCGGAAGGTATCCGCGATCTGCTGCGCGCCATCGACATCAACGCCGAAGTGGAAAAGCTGCGGGCCGAGCTCGCCGGCACCACCTCCGACACCAAGCTGAAGAAAATCGCCAAGCGGCTCAAGGTGCTGGAAGCCTTCCAGCGTTCCGGCGTGCGCCCGGAATGGATGATCCTGGAGGTGCTGCCAGTGCTGCCGCCGGAGCTGCGGCCGCTGGTGCCCCTGGATGGCGGACGTTTCGCCACCAGCGACCTCAATGATCTCTACCGGCGCGTCATCAACCGCAACAACCGCTTGAAGCGGCTTCTGGAGCTCAAGGCGCCGGAGATCATCGTCCGCAACGAAAAGCGCATGCTGCAGGAGGCGGTGGATTCCCTGCTGGACAACGGCCGGCGGGGCAAGGCCATGACCGGCGCCAACAAGCGGCCGCTGAAGTCCCTCGCCGACATGATCAAGGGCAAGGGCGGCCGCTTCCGCCAGAACCTCCTGGGCAAGCGGGTGGACTATTCGGGTCGTTCCGTGATCGTGGTCGGCCCGCAACTGAAGCTGCACCAGTGTGGTCTGCCGAAGAAAATGGCGCTGGAGCTGTTCAAGCCCTTCATCTTCCACAAGCTGGAGGTGCAGGGGTTGGCCACCACCATCAAGGCGGCCAAGCGCATGGTGGAACAGGAAACGCCGGAAGTGTGGGACATCCTGGAGGAGGTGATCCGCGAGCATCCGGTGCTCCTCAACCGGGCGCCCACCCTGCACCGCCTGGGCATCCAGGCCTTCGAGCCGGTGCTCATCGAGGGCAAGGCCATCCAGCTCCATCCCCTGGTGTGTGCGGCATTCAACGCCGACTTCGACGGCGACCAGATGGCGGTGCACGTGCCGCTGTCGCTGGAAGCGCAGATGGAGGCGCGCACCCTGATGCTGTCCTCCAACAACGTGCTTTCGCCCGCCAATGGTGACCCCATCATCGTCCCCTCCCAGGACATCGTGCTGGGGCTCTACTACATGACGCGGGAGCGCATCAATGCGCGGGGCGAGGGCATGTATTTCGCCGACGTGGCGGAAGTCTCCCGCGCCTATGAGAGCCGTCAGGTGGACCTGCACGCGCGGATCACGGTGCGCATCAAGGAATACGAAATCGGCCCCGATGGGGAAAAAATCGAGAAAATCACCCGCTACAACACCACCGTGGGCCGGGCGCTTCTGTCCGAGATCCTGCCGCCGGGGCTGCCCTTCGAGCTGGTGAACAAGACGCTCAAGAAAAAGGAAATCTCCAAGCTCATCAACGCCAGCTTCCGCCGCGTGGGCCTGCGGGAGACGGTGATTCTCGCCGACAAGCTCATGTACACCGGCTTTTCCTTCGCCACCCGCGCCGGCATCTCCTTCTGTGTGGACGACATGCTGGTGCCCCAGGAAAAGCAGGCCATCCTCGCCGCGGCCGAAGAGGAGGTGAAGGAGATCGAGCGGCAGTACGCCTCCGGCCTGGTCACCCAGGGCGAGCGCTACAACAAGGTGGTGGATATCTGGGGTCGCGCCGGTGACGTGGTGGCCAAGGCGATGATGGAACAGTTGGGCAGCGAGGAGGTGATCGACCGCGAGGGCAGGAAGGTGAAGCAGGAGTCCTTCAACTCCATCTACATGATGGCGGACTCCGGCGCCCGGGGTTCGGCGGCGCAGATCCGGCAGCTTGCCGGCATGCGGGGCCTGATGGCCAAGCCCGACGGCTCCATCATCGAAACCCCCATCACGGCCAACTTCCGTGAAGGGCTGAATGTGCTGCAGTACTTCATCTCCACCCACGGTGCCCGCAAGGGCCTTGCCGATACGGCACTGAAGACCGCCAACTCGGGTTATCTCACCCGCCGCCTGGTGGACGTGACCCAGGACCTGGTGATCACCGAACAGGATTGCGGCACCGAGAATGGCGTGTCCATGAAGGCCCTGATCGAAGGCGGCGAGGTGGTGGAGCCGCTGCGGGAGCGCATCCTCGGCCGCGTGGCCGCGGTGGACATCATCAGCCCCGACACCGGTGCCGTGCTCTTCCCGGCGGGGACGCTGCTCAACGAGGACGTGGTGGATGCCATCGAGGCGGCGGGCATCGACGAGGTCAAGGTGCGCACGCCGCTCACCTGCGAAACCCGCTATGGGCTATGCGCCCAGTGCTATGGGCGCGATCTGGCGCGGGGCAGCCTGGTCAACGTGGGCGAGGCGGTGGGCGTGATCGCCGCCCAGTCCATCGGCGAGCCGGGCACCCAGCTCACCATGCGCACCTTCCACATCGGCGGTGCCGCCTCGCGCGCCGCGGTGGCGAGCCAGATCGAAGTCAAGTCCAATGGGACGGTGCGCTTCGGTCCCACCATGCGCTATGTCACCAATGCCCGCGGCGAGCAGGTGGTCATCTCCCGCACCGGCGAGCTCATGGTGCAGGACGAATCCGGGCGCGAGCGGGAGCGGCACAAGGTCCCCTACGGCGCGACCCTGCACGTGCTCGACGGCGCCGCGGTGAAGGCAGGCAAGGTGGTGGCAAGCTGGGACCCCCATACCCGTCCCATCATCACCGAGTATGCCGGCCGGGTCCATTTCGAGAACGTGGAAGAGGGGGTGACCGTCGCCAAGCAGATCGACGAGGTGACCGGCCTGTCCACCCTGGTGGTGATCGACCCCAAACGGCGCGGTATCACCACCAAGGGCCTGCGCCCGCAGGTGAAACTGCTGGATGCCGAGGGCAAGGAGGTGAAGCTCGCCAATTCCGAAACCCCGGTCAGCATCAGTTTCCCGGTGGGCGCCATCATCACCGTGCGCGATGGCCAGGAGGTGGCGGTGGGCGAGGTGCTGGCGCGCATTCCCCAGGAAACCTCCAAGACCCGGGACATCACCGGCGGTCTGCCGCGGGTGGCCGAGCTCTTCGAGGCGCGCACGCCCAAGGATGCCGGCATGCTGGCGGAGGTCACCGGCACGGTCTCCTTCGGCAAGGACACCAAGGGCAAGCAGCGCCTCATCATCACCGACCTCGATGGCGTCGCCCACGAATACCTGATTCCCAAGGACAAGCACGTCACCGTGCACGAGGGGCAGGTGGTGAACAAGGGCGAGATGATCGTCGATGGTCCGCCCGATCCCCACGACATCCTGCGGCTTTTGGGGGTGGAAGCGCTCGCCCGCTACATCACCGACGAGGTGCAGGATGTCTATCGCCTGCAGGGGGTGCGTATCAATGACAAACACATCGAGGTCATCGTGCGGCAGATGTTGCGGCGGGTGAACATCACCGATCCGGGCGATACCCGCTTCATCCAGGGTGAGCAGGTGGAACGCGCCGAGGTGCTGCAGGAGAACGATCGCGTGATCGCCGAAGGCAAACGCCCCGCCAGCTTCGAATACGTGTTGCTGGGGATCACCAAGGCGTCCCTCTCCACGGATTCCTTCATCTCGGCGGCCTCCTTCCAGGAGACCACCCGCGTGCTCACCGAGGCCGCCATCATGGGCAAGCGCGACGAGCTGCGCGGCCTGAAGGAAAACGTCATCGTTGGTCGGCTCATCCCCGCGGGCACCGGTCTTGCCTACCACCGCAACCGCAAGCGGCAGAAACTGGGCCTCGATGCGGTGACCGGCACCACCGAGATCACCCTCAACGAAGAGGGGACCGGCTCCGGCCAGGAAGAAGTGGCGTAGGCGGCAGGGGGCCGGTTGACCTGCCCACCGCGGCCCGCGCGGTGGGCGTTTTCGTCCCCCTTTGGACGGGCAGGGGTCCTCGCGGGCGGGCCGTCGAGCTGGGAGGATGGCTGGCATGAAGCGCCCCCCGACACTTTTCTGGGCGGCCCTCGCCTACACCGCCTTCGTCGTCTATGGCAGCCTCGTGCCCCTGGATTTCCGGCCGCTGCCCTGGGAAGAGGCGGTGGCGCGGCTGCGCGCCATTCCCTGGCTCAATCTGGGCGTGGGCGCCCGCGCCGACTGGGTGGCCAATGTCCTCCTTTTCATCCCGTTGAGCTTTCTTTGGCTGGGACTGGCGTGGCACGGTGCGTCCAATGCCCGGCGCCTCCTGGCAAGTCTTATCGTCTTCGCCGCTGCCGTTTTGCTTTCGGCGGCCATCGAATTCACCCAGCTCTTCTTCCCCCCTCGCACCGTCTCCCTCAATGACCTGGCGGCGGAAAGCCTGGGCGCCTTGCTGGGTATCCTCGCCTGGTGGCGCCTGGGTCCCCCTTTGCTGCTTTGGCTTCAAACATGGCGCAATGTCCACGGCCCCCTGGAGAAGAGTGAGCGCTGGCTTGCAGTGTGGCTTGCGGGGCTCTTCCTCTATAACCTCTTGCCCCTGGACCTCACCCTGAGCCCGGTGGAGCTCTATCACAAGTACAAGGAGGGGCGGGTTTTGCTGCGGCCCTTCGCCGGCCTGCCCCATGAGCCCGTCGCCGCCGCCTGGGAACTTGCCACCGATGTGGCCCTGTGGTTGCCTGCCGCCTGGCTGTGGCGGGCAGCGGGCGCCTCCCGGGCGCGCGCCGTGGCTTCCACGGTGGCCGCGGCCACCCTGCTGGAATTCCTGCAACTGTGGGTCTGGAGCCGGGTGTCCGATGTGACCGACATCCTCACCGCGACCCTCGGCGCATTCCTGGGGGCGGGACTCGCCCGCCCGGGCCGGCCCGGCCTTCCCCCTCTTGCCCGTGGCCCGGCCCTCACCCTGGCCTTCCTCTGGCTGGGGCTGGTCGTGGCCGTCTTCTGGTATCCCTTCGACTTCCGTCTCGATGCCCCCCGGCTCGCCCGGGAAGCAGCAGGCCTCCTCCGGGTGCCCTTTGCCCTTTATTACTTCGGCACGGAATTCCGCGCGGTCACGGAAGTGCTCCACAAGGTGTTGTTTTTCCTCCCCCTGGGCTTTCTTCTCGGGACGGCGTGGGGCCGGCGGGCGGCCTTGGTCCTCGGCGCCCTGGGCGCCGCGGCGGTGGAGGGGGGGCAGCTTTTCCTGCCGGGCAAGCACGCCGATTTCACCGACTGGCTCCTGGAGGCGGGCGGCGTGGCCTTGGGGGCGGCGCTGGCGCCGGCTGCAGGGGGTCAAGTGCTCCGCCGGGCCCCCTCTGTTCGCCGCCGTCCCGGTTTCGTCCTGGGCCTTTGGCTTGCGTTCACCCTCGGCGGTCTCTTTGCCAGCCGCTTGAGCCCTCTGCCCTACAACGTGCGAGAACTCTTCGCAAGTGACCACCCGCTTCTTTCCTCGGCTCTGCTGAGCCTGCTTCTCCTTTGGGGGGCGGGGCTGCCGGTGGCGGTGGCGCGGCTCGCCCGCACTTCCCCCCATCCTTTCCGCCTTTTCCTTTTCGCACTGCCCCTTCACGGCCTGGTGGGCTATTTCCTGCTGCGGCTTGCCGTGCCCCTGGAGGCCCTGGACGACATCCTCGGCAGCCCCAGCCTCGGCTGGCCCTGGGAGTGGGAGCGCCTGGGCCGTTTCCTGGGGCTTGCCGCCGCTTCGGCTGCGGCAGTCTTCGGCGCGGCGCTGATGGTCTTCGGCGCCCCACGGCCCCTGCGCTGGCTGTGGGGGGCGCTGCTTTTCCCCCTGCTTTTGCTGGCCTATGCCGTGGTGGTGCTCGCCGCTAATACCGACAACCTCACCGAGCTCCTCGCCCATGGGGGGCGTCTGGATGCTTTCCTCTGGGTCTGGCTTGCCGGCTTTTTCACCTCCCTCGCCGGATACGGGGTGGCCCGCTGGGCCGGGACGGGGCGTCCGCGCTGGGTGCCGGCGGCGATCCTCGCGGCGGCCGGCCTCACCTGGGGCGCGCTAACGCTGGGGCTGGAATCGGTGGTGGTGAAATACGGGCAGGTGTTCTCGGCGCTGCAGTTCCTGTTGAGCCGGGACCGCAGTCACTATGCGGCGGGGGGTGAGCTTGTGCTCCGCTTCACCCTGGCCTGGACGCTGGCGGTGGCGCTGCTTGCCCTCGTGGCGGGCTCAGTGGCGCGGGTCGTGGGTGATGGCCGCGTGCACGCCCAGATAGAGCGCGGCAAGCCACGGCCAGGCCACGGCGGCGAGGGCCGCGAAACCCGTGACGTTGAAATGGCGCGCTGAGCCGTCGAGGGGCATAGGCCCGGCCAGCAGCGCGGCAAGGAGCGCCAGGGCCAGGGCGAACCCCGCCGGCCCCCAGCGGGCGGCGGGCCCGGCAGCCTGCAAAAGACGCGCGGCGGACAGCGCCCCGGCGGCCATCCCGCCGGCCAGTTCCAGGGAAAAGAGCCGCGGCGTGACGTGCCACTTCACCAAGGTGGTGGCGGCGAGGAACTTGCCGGCAAGGAAAAGCGCGCCGCCAAGGAGCAGCAGAAGTCCAAGCGGTGGCGGCTGCCGCAGGACGCTCGCGAGGACGCTTGTCAGCACCACGTATTCCACCGCGTAGAGGGCGGCGAGCGCCGGCTCGATGCGTTCCGGCGCCTGCGCCACTTCCCACAGGGGCAGAAAGCCCGTCTTCAGATGCCCGGCGATGAGGGAGGGCGGATCGAGGGAGAACTGGGGCAAAAGCCACAGGGCCAGGAGCAAAAGCCCGAGGGTAGCAAGATGCCCCGACGCAAACCAGCGCACGCGCAGGGCGAGAAGCCACCGCCCCGGCGAGCGCCGGCGGCGGGCCAGTCCATAGATCACCGCGCCCAACAGCGCCCCCAGGGTGTTGGTGGCGATGTCGAGATTGGAGGCGACACGCTCCGGCACGAAGAGCTGGCCGCATTCCAGCGCGGTGGACAGCGCCAGCGCCAGAAGGGAGATCAGGGGCAGCGCCCGCCGCAGCCGCCGCCGCGCGGTGAGGTGACGGGCGGCGAGGAAACCGAAGGGGACATAGATCAGCACGTTGGTGAGGAGATCGGTGCGGGTGACGAAGGCGGGCCAGGGCTGTAGGAGGAAGCGGAACTGCTCCGGCTGCGGCACACGCAGGGGATGCCAGGGATAGAGGCTGCCATAGACGAGGAGCGCCAGATAGAAAAAGAGCGCCCAGGGCAGCCGGCGGATCATGGGCGGCGGCATTCCCAGGCCCAGGCATGGGCGATGAGGGGGGCAAGGGCCGGATGTAGATACTTGAGGGCGAGCCAGTGGGCCTCGGCCAGGTCCGCCAGGTGCACGTCGTCGCGGATGCAGGTGCCATCGGAGGTGTCGTCGTCGCGACCGAACACACTCAGAGGGGGCAGTGGTCCCCTCGCCGCGGCCAGCGCCAAGGGGATGAGATGGGTTTCCGGCTCGTGGCCTTTCCCCAGAGGGCCGGCGGGATCCGCTCCCGCCACGTTGCGCTCCAGCAGCAGGGCCACCATGGGGGAGCCGATATCACCGGCCCCGCCAACGATAAGGAGGGAAAGGGAGGGCGCCATGGGGCCAAGTGTATAAGCAGCCCGTGATTCCCGCTAGAATGGCGCCATGCCCCACTATGACGTCTTCAACGGCGATGCCGACGGCATCTGCGCCCTGCACATGTTGCGGCTCGCCCATCCCCGGGACGCCCGGCTCATCACCGGCGTGAAGCGGGACATCGCGCTTCTTGCGCGGGTCAACGCCGGCGCGGGGGATTCCCTCACCGTGCTGGACATCTCCCTCGACAAAAACCGCGCCGCACTTTTGCGACTGCTGGAAGCCGGCGCCACGGTGGAATACTTCGATCATCACCAGGCGGGTGACATCCCCCTCCATCCCGGCTTGACCGCCCACATCGACACCGGCGCCGAATGGTGCACCAGCCTCATCGTCGATCGCCATCTCGAGGGTCGGTACCGCATCTGGGCGGTGGTGGCAGCCTTCGGCGACAACCTGGAGGAAGCGGCGCGGCGCGCGGCGGCGCCGCTTTCCCTCGCTGCGGCGCAACTGGCATTGCTGCGCGAGCTGGGTGAATGCCTCAACTACAACGCCTATGGCGAAAGTGTGGACGATCTCTACTATCACCCCGCAGAACTCTATCGCCTCGTTCACGCCCACACCGACCCCTTCACCTTCATGGAGCAGGAGAAGGCTTTCGTCCTCCTCCGGCAGGGCTATGCCCAGGACATGGAACGGGCGCAAGGCGCCCATCCCGTGTACGAATCGGAGGCGGGAGCCCTCTACGTCCTGCCGGACGAGGCCTGGGCGCGGCGGGTGTCGGGCGTGTTCGGCAATGCCCTGGCGAGCCGTTTCCCCGCCCGCGCCCACGCCATCCTCACCCGCAAGCCGGGTGGTTATCTGGTCTCCATCCGTGCGCCCCTCACCACGCGGCGGGGTGCCGATGAATTGGCCGGGCGCTTCGCCACCGGTGGCGGACGCAAGGGCGCGGCGGGCATCAACCATCTGCCGGAGGCGGAGCTTGCCCGCTTCATCGCCGAATTCGAGCGCGTCTTCGGCGGACAGGCTGAGGGGCAGGCGTGACAGGTGGCATGGAAACTTTGATTGCGCCATACGGTGGCAGACTCATCAACCTCATCGTGGATGAGGCCCGGGCCGCCGCGCTGCGGGAGGAGGCGCGGGATCTGCCCGACCTCGACCTGAGCCGCGAGGCACTGTGCGATCTGGAGCTCCTCCTCAATGGCGGCTATTCCCCCTTGGAAGGGTATTGCTCCCAGGCGGATTACTTCTCCATCCTCCGCGCCGGGCGGCTTACGGATGGCACCTGGTGGCCCTGGCCGGTGGTGCTGCGGCTTAATGCCAAGCGGGCGCAGGCGCTGGTGCCGGGCGGGCGCTATGCCCTGCGCGACCCGGAAGGCTTCATGCCCGCGGTGCTCACCGTGAGCGAAGTCTGGCCGGCGGACGAGGCCCTCGAGGCGGCGGTCCTCGGTCAGACCCTGGGCGGAGTGTGCGTGGGCGGCCGGGTGGAAGGCGTGGCGTTTCCGCCGCGGCACGATTTCCTTGACCTTAGGCTCGCTCCCGTTCAGCTTCGCGCCCTCTTCCAGCGGCGCGGCTACAAACGCGTCATCGCCTACCAGACGGCGCAGCCCGTACAGCGGGTGCACGAAGCCTTCGCCGTCGAGGCCTCCCTGGCGCGGGAAGCCAATCTCCTCGTGCATGGGGTGGCCGGCGTGCTGCCCCCCAATGAGGCGGAATATTTCGCCCGCGTGCGGGCCTGGCAGGCGGCGGTGAAACACCTGCCCCCCGCCTCCAGCCTGCTGAGCCTTCTACCCCTCGCCCAACTGCCCACGGGTCCGCGCGGGGTGATGCTGCGCGCCATCCTCGCCCGCAACTTCGGCGCCGCCCATCTCATCGTCGGCGGGGAGGACACCGGGGATACCCCCCTCCGGCGCGGCGCCGACATCGTCGCGGAGGTGGAGGAAAAGCTCGCTCCCACTCTCGACGCGGTGGAGGTGGAGCTCGTGCCTTTTCCCCGCATGCTCTACGTGGAGGAAAAAGACCAGTTCATGGGGGAGGAGGAAGTGCCGCCGGGTGCGCGCGCCTTCGCCTATTCCGCCGGGGAATTCCACCGCCGCCTCGACTGGGGGCTCGCCATCCCCGCCTGGCTGGCCTGGCCCGACGTGGCGGCGGCCCTGCAGCGCGCCCACCCGCCCCGTCACCAGCAGGGCTTCTGTGTTTTCTTTACCGGCCTATCCGGCGCAGGCAAATCTACCCTCGCCAAGGCACTGCAGATCAAGCTGCTGGAAATCACCGGGCGCCAGGTCACCCTGCTCGATGGCGACATCGTGCGCAAACACCTGTCCAGCGAGCTGGGTTTCTCCCGGGAACACCGGGAGATCAACGTGCGGCGCATCGGCTTCGTGGCAAGCGAAATCGTCAAACACCGCGGCATTGCCATCTCCGCCCCCATTGCCCCCTACCGGGAAAGCCGGCGTGCGGTGCGGGAGCTGATCCGCCAGTATGGCGGCTTCTTCGAGGTCTATGTCTCCACCCCCATCGAGGTGTGCGAGGCCCGCGACCGCAAGGGACTCTACGCGAAAGCCCGCGCCGGACTCATCCAGGCTTTCACCGGCGTATCCGACCCCTACGAGGTGCCGGCGCATCCGGAGCTTTCCCTCGACACGAGCCAGCTCACCGTGGACGAGGCGGTGCAGCGTATCCTTCTCACCCTGGAGCGGGAGGGGTATCTGCGTTGAGGAGGCCGGCAGGGTAAAGAAAAACCCGGCAGCAAGAACTGCCGGGTTTGCACACCCGCCCCGTCAGGCCGTCTGGCGGCGCCGAGCGGCCGCCAGACCCGCGAGGCCCAGACCCAGCAGCGCCAGGGAAGCGGGTTCGGGAACGCCGGGGTTCGGGTTGGAAGTGGCAAGGCATTCTCGCGTATCTTGCGCATTGACGCAGAGCACGGACTTGGCGAGTGTCACGAACCAGCCATCATTAGTTACATCGATTGAGATGCCGACTTTCAAGCCGTTCGTGATGTCGTCAAAGACACTCAAGGGCAGGGTGAACGTCGTGAAATTCCACATATTGTTTGCCCCCGCAAGGTAACCCAACGAAACCGGGCTGGCGCCATCGTAGGCAAAGATTTGGTCGCGCTCGCCCTGGCTGAAATCCACATCGAAGGCGCTGATGAGGAGGTATGCGGAGGTGATCGGCCCGGCGATGGGGTTGTGTGTCCAGTCCCAGTCCTGGCCGTTCCCGCGGTAATAGGGCGAGCTATACTTCTGGGGATCCGTGGGAACGAAATAACCCGTGGGTGCCTGAACGGTATCGATGATGGCCGCGGAGGCGGGAAGGCTCGCAAGCAACCCGGCCGCGCCCAGGAGGGCGGTGAGCAGTTTATTGCGGATCATGATTGGCTCCTTGGTTGGGGTGGCGAAAGGAGGGCACGCCCTCCATGACCTTGAAACGCAGTGCGTTCGCCAGTTCTTAAGCAACTGTCATGCCACAGTTGAAAAACCGTTTTTTATCAGGGAGATGCCAGTTTCCCGCGGAGAGGCGGCAGTGGGGAGTGTAAAAAAAACCGACATAGAGGGGCGCCCGCGGCGGGCACGAGGCTTTTGGTGCGCCCGCATTCCCTGATTCCCGTACAATCGCCACCGCCGCCAACGGGGTGGGAAGCGAAACCCGGCCCTGCGGCCGGATGAGGGAGGCGCAATGCGTTACTGGTTGATGAAGTCGGAGCCGTCGGAATACAGCATCGATGATCTCGCCCGCGACGGCACGGTGGCCTGGTTTGGCGTGCGCAACTATCAGGCGCGCAATTTCATGCGGGATCAGATGAAGCCCGGCGATCTGGCTTTCTTCTATCACTCGAGCTGCGCTGAGCCGGGTATTGCCGGCATCTGTGAGGTGTCGAAGGCGGCCTATCCCGATGCTACCCAGTTCGATCCCACGAGCAAGTATTACGACCCCAAGGCCACACCGGAGAAGCCCCGCTGGTTCAATGTGGAAGTGCGCTTCGTGCGCAAGACCCGCCTGGTTCCATTGAGCGAGTTGCGCGCCCATCCGGAGCTTGCCCACATGCGCATCCTGGCGCGGGGCAACCGGCTGTCCATCACGCCCGTCGATCCGCGGGAGTGGGCCTTTATCGAAAAGCTTTTGTGAGCGGTGGGGCGTGCTGACCGCCGACGTGCTCACCGAGTGGCTGGCCTACTCCATCCTGGGGGCTGCCGCGGGTTTCCTCGCGGGGCTGTTGGGGGTGGGGGGCGGCCTCATCATCGTCCCCGTGCTCACCTTCATTTTCACGGGGCTTCATTTTCCCGCCACACACGTGGTGCATCTGGCCCTGGGGACGTCCCTTGCCACCATCCTTTTCACTTCCATTTCCAGCCTGCGCGCCCATCACGCCCACGGCGCGGTGAACTGGCGCATCTGGCGGGGGATCACCCCCGGCATCGTCACCGGCACCCTGGCCGGCAGCGTGCTCGCGGCGTGGCTGTCCAGCGCCTTCCTCAAGGGGTTTTTTGTCGTCTTCCTTTTCTACGTGGGCACACAGATGCTCCTCGATATCCGGCCCAAGGCCTCCCGTGAGCTGCCGGGCCCCCTGGGGCTGTTCCTCGCCGGCAACGTGATCGGTGCCGTCTCGAGCCTGGTGGGGATTGGCGGTGGCACGCTTTCCGTGCCCTTCATGACCTGGTGCAACGTGAAGCTGCACGAAGCCATCGGCACCTCCGCCGCCATCGGCCTTCCCATCGCCGCGGCCGGTGCGGTGGGTTATGGGGTGAACGGGCTCTCGGTAACGGGGCTGCCGGCCGGCAGCCTCGGCTTCGTTTATCTGCCGGCGCTGGCCGCCATTGCCTTGGTGAGTGTGCTCACCGCGCCCCTGGGAGCGAAACTGGCCCACCGCCTGCCGGTGAAGAAACTCAAGCGCATTTTTGCCCTGCTGCTCTACGCCCTGGGCGTGCGCATGGCGTTGACCCTGGCTTGAGGGGCGGTTCAGGTGTAGCGCTTCATCTCCCGGCGGCGGCCGGGTTTTTTCTTGAGGATCACCACGCCGCGAATGGCCGAAGGGCCGGCGATGGTGAAGGAGGGGTATTTGGGGTTGAGGGCGTGCAGCGACCAGACCCCGTCGCGGATGCGAAGCTGGCGGAAATAGAACTCCCCCTCGTGTTCCGCGACGACGAAGGCGCCATCCCGCGCGAGGCCCTCCGGTTCGCAGACGATGATTTCCCCATGGTGGAATTCCGGCTCCATGTAGTCGTCCAGCACCATGAGGGCAAAGGGCTCCGCCCCGGCGCAGTGGCTCACTTCCGCCAGGGGGTTGATGGGAATGACTTTCTTGTCGCTCATGGGCCAAGCATAGCGCGGGCGATGCGGCGAATCCACCCTAGAAAGTGTGGGTGTATTGCAGGCCAAGAATGTCCACGCGGCTTTTGTAGGTGCCGGTCACGCCGTTGGCGATGGGCGCATCCTTGACGAAGAGGTGGCTCAAGGCGAAATCAAGGCTGTCGTGGTCGTTGAGGCGCAGACCCACGCCCGCGGCGAGCCACAGGCGGTCGTTATCCGGGATGCGCACGGTGCGGTGTTGCGCGTCGGGCACGGGGGTCTCGTCATAGCCGACACCCATGCGCAGCCGGGTCGTGGCCGAAAGCTGGTAATGGAGACCCAGGGAATAGCGGGTGGTGTCCTTCCAGCTTTCCGGGGTGGCCGCCAGTGTACTGCCGTTGGCGCGCACCACGCGCAGTTCCTGGAAACTGGACCAGCCGGTGCGGGCGATGTCGGCAAGCAGCGCCCAGCGTGGGGAGAGACGGTGATAAAGGCTCAGCGTCCAGGTGTCGGGCAGGAGGATGTCTGCGCTGCCACCGGTGTTCAGTGTTGGCATATTGCTGAACGTGATGTCCCCCGTGAGATGCTGTTTCACCCGGGAGCGGTAGGAAAGGCCCAGCCGGGTGTTTCCGTCCACTTCGTAGAGCAGGCCTGCGTTGTAGCCGTAACCCCAGTCGTCGCCCCGGATGGTCAACGTGCCGGGGCCGGGCGCGGGGACGAAACTGGTGAGCTCCGCCTCGATGTACATGGCGTTGAGGCCCAACCCCAGGGAAAGCTTGTCATTGAGCCGCCAGGCAACCGCGGGGTTGATATTGACGGTCTTCATTTCGGATTTGATGCCCTGGGCTTTGCCCACCCAGTTGGGGTCGTATTCGGTCTTGAGGCCGAAGGGGACGTTGATGCCGAGGCCAAACCAGAGGCTCGCGGTGATGGGCATGGCGTAGTAGAGATTGGGCACCAGGCTGAGTCCGCCGGCATCGCCGCCGTCCGCCGTGGCGGGATTGCCGTCATTGAATCGGACGCTGACGTCGATGGCGTGCAGCGAGGCGACGAGCTGCCGGCCCGGCAGGCGGGTCATGCCCGCCGGATTGAAGAAGAGGGTGCTCGCATTCTCGGCCACCGCGGCGCTGCCGGCGTAGGCGGAACCCTGGCCGTCGGCATTGGATTCGATCAGGCTGAAACCGGAGGCCTGAGCGGCGGTCGCAATGGCCAGGCCGAGACTGACAGTGAGCGGACGCAGTGACATGGTTTTTTCCTCCTGGTGGTGGGTTATCGGTCGGCGCGCAAATCCGCATAGAGAGCGGCGATGGCGTCGCGGTATTTTTCCGTGAGGGGACCCCGTTTCATTTTCAGCGTGGGCGTGAGCAGGCCATTGTCCACCGTCCATTCGTCGAGGGTGGCATGGACACGCCTTATCTGGGCATAGCCCGGGAAATCCCGCAGCCGTTCGCCGATGCGCGCCAGCAGGGCCTTCTGCACACGGCCATCCGTCAGCGCGGCGGGATCGGCGGGGTCGACTCCGAGCTCGCGGGCGAAGGCGGGCCAGTGCTCCCGGTCGAGGCTGGCCACGGCCACAAGACAAGGCCGGGCCTCACCCACCACCAGCACCTGGGCGAAGAGGGGATCGAGGGTGATGGCTGACTCCATGTCCGCCGGCGGCACCTTCTCGCCATTGGAGAGCACAATGATTTCCTTGATGCGGCCCACGATGTGGTAATGGCCGTATTCGTCCAGCCGCGCCTTGTCCCCCGTATGCAGCCAGCCCTCGGCGTCAATGGTGGCGCGGGTGGCCTCCTCATCAGCCCAATAGCCCTGCATGACGCAGCGGCTGCGGGTGAGCAGTTCCCCATCGTCGGCGAGGCGGACCTCCACATGGGGCAGGGGCAGGCCGATGCTTGCGGGAATGTTGGACTTGGGCCGGTTGACCGTGATCACGGGGCTGGTCTCGGTGAGCCCGTAACCCTGGTAGAGGGGCAGCCCCAGCCCGATGAAGACCCGCGCCAGGGTGGGCGAGAGGGCGGCGCCCCCGGAGACGGCGAAGCGCAGGCGTCCCCCGAAGCGGTTGATGAGGGGAGCGGCGATGCGTTTTTGCAGCAGCGGCCACAGCAGGAGTTTCGGCTGCCAGCGGGCACGACCCTGCTGCCATTCGAACCGATGCCAGCCCACCTCCACCGTGAGTTCGAAAAGCCAGCGGGCGATGGCCGGTTTCTTTTCCAGTGCATCGCGGATGCGGGCGTGGAAGCGCTCGTAGATGCGGGGCACGGAAATGAGCACGGTGGGCCGGATGGTCTCCAGATCGTGGGCAAGCAGCAGGACGGAGCGGGCATACGCGACCTCCGCGCCGAGGGCCATGGGCAGATAGACGCCTGCGGTGCGCTCCAGGGTGTGCGACATGGGTAGGAAGGAGAGAAAAACGTCGCTGGCGGAGAAGGGGCCGCAGTGCAGGGTGTACCAGATGTTCCACAGAATGTTGCCGTGGGAGAGCATCACCCCCTTGGGGCGGCCGGTGGTGCCGGAGGTGTAGACGATGGAGGCCAGGCTTTCGAGATTCACCGGTAGCGGCGGCGGCGGGGAGCCGCCCGCGGCAAGCCAGGCGTCGGCCACGACAAGCCGGGGGTCGCTGGGGCTGCCCGCCTCGGGGGGCGTGAGGCTCACCACCCGGCGCAGGCTCGGACTGCCGGCGAGGATGGCATCGAGTTTGCGGTGCTGCACCCGCCCTTCCACGAAAAGCAGGCGCGCCTGCGCATGCTCGAGAATGTAGGAGGCGTTTTCCGGGCGGTCGTCGAGATAAAGGGGCACCACGACGAGGCCCAGGCTCATGGCGGCGAGATCGAAGATCACCCAATGGGGTGAGTTGCGCAGCATCACCGCCACGCGGTCGCCGGGGGAGAACGCCTCCCGGGCGAGGGCGGCGCGATAGCGCGCCACTTCCTGCGCCACTTCGTTCCAGGTGAGTGTTTTCCAGGTCTCCTCGGCGTTATCGTAATAGCGGTAGGCGACCTTGTCCGGCATGGCCGCCACCCGCGCCGCGAAGAGCCCCGGCAGCGAGCCGGCCTCTTCCGGCGCAATGGCGGTGTCCGCCAGATATTCCGGAGGATCGCGGTAGGGTTCACGCATCCGGCACGGCCTCCTTCAGCGGACTCCGGCAGTGGATTCGCCAGCAAGCAGGTGCATGGGCTTCTCCCCGCAAACCCTCATGGCGCCCCGCCGCCCCGAATGGGGACGGGGAAACGCTTGCCGTTGTTTCCCGTCGCGGGGGCAACCCCAACCCTGACCACGCCCATGCGCTGCCACCCTGTCTGGCTTTCAGGTGAGACGACGCAAAGCTTCGCGGTATTTCTCCGCTGTCCTCGCGATCACCTCCGGGGGCAGGGAGGGCGGCGGCGGGGCCTTGTTCCAGCCGGATGCCTCCAGCCAGTCCCGCACATACTGCTTGTCGAAGCTGACCGGATTGGTTCCCGGCCGATAGTCCTCCGCCGGCCAGAAGCGCGAGGAATCCGGCGTCAGGGCCTCGTCGATGAGGTAGAGGATGCCGCAGCCATCGGTGCCGAATTCGAACTTGGTGTCGGCGATGATGATGCCCCGCGCCAGGGCATAGGCCGCCGCCTCCCGGTAGAGGGCAAGCGCCACCTCGCGCACGCGTTCCGCTGCCCCCGCGCCGATGAGTTCCGCCATGCGGGCAAAGGAGATGTTTTCGTCGTGGCTGCCCTGGGGGGCCTTGGTGGAAGGCGTGAACAGAGGCTCCGGCAGGCGGTCGGCCAGGCGCAGGCCGGCGGGCAGGGGAATGCCGCACACGCTGCCGGTGGCCTGGTATTCCTTCCAGGCGGAGCCCACCAGGTAGCCGCGGACGATGGCCTCGATGGGCAGCGGCGTGAGTCTGCGCACCACCAGGGCGCGGTTTTTCACCTGTCCCACCTCGTCCGCAGCCACCACCGATTCCGGGGCATCCTCCGTCAGATGGTTGGGCACGATGTGGCGGAGTTTGGCGAACCAGAAACGGGAAATGGCGGTGAGCACTTCCCCCTTGCCGGGGATGGGCTCCTTCATCACCACGTCGAAGGCGGATAGGCGGTCGGTGGTGACGATGAGGAGCCGTTTCGCATCCACTTCGTAGATGTCCCGCACCTTGCCCCGGTGCAACAGCGTGAGGCTTTTCAGGTCGGACTGGTAGAGGGGGTTCGTCATTTTTCAGCGTCCCGGCGGTCTGAGGGAGCGCAGCTCGGCGTGCGCATCATCCTGGGGATAAGGGTAACGGGTATGCCCATAGCGGATGGCCAGCACCGCCAGGGCCAGGAGCAGGATCGCCCCGGTGACCGCCAGCATGCGAAAGACATCCATTTCCTTCATGTCGAGGATGAGATAACGGGCCAGCGCCACCATGGCGATGTAAAGGGGGAAGCGCACGGGCAGTTTGCCGGAGCCGTAGTAGAGCCCCACCATGGTCAACACTTCGAGATAGATGAAAAGCAGCAGCAGGTCGGCAAGCCGCACGTGACGCGCCTCGATCATCACGCCCACCTCCTGGGCGGTGGCGATCACCGTCGCCACGGCAATGATGAACAGGCCCACATGCTCGATGAGGGCAAGCGCCCGTTTGTTCCAGTCGGCGAGTGGGTGCATGGGGGGGGAAACCTCAGGCGGGGCAAAGGGCGGGCACACTCATGCGGCGGGCTCCCTGTGCGTCGGGGCGGGGCCTTCGACCCCCACCGCGGCGCGCGCGGCCAGGGCCTGGCTGAGGGCGGCTTCCAGGGTGGGGGCGACCACGTTGAAGTGACCCATCTTGCGCCCCGGGCGCGCCTGCCGCTTGCCATAGAGGTGGAGCTTCAGATTGGGATGGGCAAGGAGTCCGCCCCAGTCGGGCGTGCCCCCTCCCCAGATATCGCCGAGGAGGTTCACCATCACCACGGGGGAAAACAACCGCGTCTCCCCCAGGGGCAGGCCGCAGGTGACCCGCACCTGCTGCTCGAACTGGCTGGTCAGGCATGCGTCCAGCGTGTAATGCCCGCTGTTGTGGGGGCGTGGCGCGATCTCGTTCACCAGCAGACGGTCGCCATTGAGGAGGAAAAACTCCACCGCCATCACGCCGCAGTAACCGAGCCGCTCGGCAATGGCCACCGCCATCTCCCGGGCGCGGGTTTCCACTTCCACACCGATGCGGGCGGGCGCCATGCTGATGTCGAGGATGCCATTGCGGTGCTGGTTTTCGGCGACAGGGTAACACACGGTGCGGCCCACCCCATCCCGCGCCAGCACCACCGACAGCTCGGCACGCAGGGGGAGGAAGGCTTCCAGTACACAGGGCTCGTTGCCCATGGCGGCATGGGCGGCGATGGCCTCCTCCAGGGAATCCACGCGCGCCTGACCCTTGCCGTCATAGCCGAACCGGCTCACCTTGAGCAGGGCGGGAAAGCCGGTGGCGCGGGCTGCCGCGCTGATTGCCGAGGGCTCCGGCACGAGGCCGAAGGGTGCGGTGGGAAAGCCGTTTTCGGCGAGGAAAGTCTTTTCCCGCGCGCGGTCCTGGACAATCGCCACGGCCTGCGCCGACGGCCGCACCACGGTGTGGTTTTCCAGCAGGCGCAGGCTGTCGGCGTGCACGTTCTCGAACTCGATGGTCACCGCGGCGCAGGTGCGGCCCATGTGGGCGAGCGCTGCCGGATCCCGGTAATCGGCGCACAGATGTTCACTGGCGATGCGGCCGGCGGGACTGTCGGGGTCCGGATCGAGCACCACCACGCGGTAACCCATGGTGAGCGCGGCCATGGTGAACATGCGGCCCAGTTGACCGCCGCCCAGCACGCCCAGTGTGGCCCCCGGCAAGATGGGGGTCATGGCGACTCCGGCAGGGTCATTGCCAGCACGCTTTCCGTCTGCCGCGCTCGATAGGCTTCCAGCCGGGCGGCGAGCATCCCGTCCTGCAGCGCCAGCAGGGCGGCGGCGTAGAGGGCGGCATTGGCGGCGCCTGCGGCACCGATGGCGAAGGTGGCCACCGGTACCCCCTTGGGCATCTGCACGATGGAGAGGAGCGAATCCAGGCCCTGGAGATGCCGCGAAGGCACCGGCACCCCCAACACCGGCAGTCGCGTCTTGGCCGCCAGCATGCCGGGCAGATGGGCCGCGCCGCCGGCGCCGGCAATGATGCACATAAGGCCTCTGTCCACGGCGCGCTCGGCGTATTCGAAGAGGAGATCAGGCGTACGGTGGGCGGAGACCACCCGCGCCTCGTGGGGGATCGACAGTTCCTTCAGCACCGCACAGGCGTGCTGCATCACCTCCCAGTCGGAAGTGCTGCCCATCACCACACCCACCCGAGGTTGTTCCATGGCCGTCTCCCTGCGGCGCGACATTGGCGAAAACGGGAATTATCCCAAATTCGGGCGGGGGGGCACAGGGGACGGGCATCAATGGTCAGTGGGCAGTGGCCAGAGGACGCCGTGTTCTTCCGCGTCCCCGGTGGTTTCCCAAGCCTTTGCCCGCTGGCTGCGCGTGGTCCCTCGCTTCTAGCGCCGGGTGCGGGTGGCGGCCAGGCTGGCGAAGACGGAGGTGGCGATGATGAGGGCCACCACACCCAGGGCGATGCCCACCGGCACCTTGTAGAAATCGGCGAGCAGCATCTTCGCCCCCACCAGGACCAGTACCAGGGCGAGGCCGTACTTGAGCAGGTGGAAGCGCTCCGCCATGTCGGCAAGGAGGAAGTAGAGGGCGCGCAGGCCGAGGATGGCGAAGATATTGGAGGTGAAGACGATGAAGGGGTCGGTGGTGATGGCGAAAATGGCGGGAATGGAATCCACCGCGAAGATGAGATCCGAGGTCTCGATCAGCACCAGCACCACGAAGAGGGGGGTGAACCAGCGCGCGCCTTCCTGGACGACGACGAAGCGCTCGCCGTGATAGCGTTCGGTGATGGGCAAATGACGGCGCAGCCAGCGCAGGACGGGGTTTTTGTCCAGGTCGGGTTCGTGCTCGGCGAAGATGAGCATCTTGATGCCGGTGACCACCAAAAAGGCACCGAACAGATAGAGCACCCAGTGGAAACGGCTCACCAGCCACACGCCGAGGAGGATCATGATGGCGCGCATCACGATTGCGCCCAGCACGCCGTAGAGGAGCACCCGTCGCTGATACTCGGGCGGTACGGCGAAATGGCTGAAGATCATGAGGAAGACGAAGATGTTGTCCACCGACAATGACTTTTCGATGAGATAGCCGGTGAGGAAGGCCGCCGCCTTGGCGTTGGCCACCTCGCGGCCCACGGTGGTGTCGAGATACCACCACAGCAGGCCGCAGAAGACCAAGGCGAGGCTCAGCCACAGCACACTCCAGGCGAGGGCCTCACGCACGGCGACACGGTGGGCCTGGCGGCCACCGAGGAGGAAAAGATCCAGCGCCAGCATGGCGAGGATGAACAAAACAAACCCCGCCCAGAGGGCGGGGGTGCCGACGCTGATGGCATCCATGGAAGGGTCAGCCCAGGGCCCGCAGGGCGGCGATACGCTCTTCCAGTGGCGGGTGGGTCATGAACAGGCGTTTGAGGCCATGGCCGATGCCACCGCTGATGCCGAAGGCGGCCATTTTGTCGGGCAGAGGCGCGGTGTGGACCCGCATCAGCCGCTCCAGGGCGGCGATCATCTTGTCGCGCCCGGCGAGCTGGGCGCCGCCACGGTCGGCGCGGAATTCGCGCTGCCGCGAGAACCACATGACGATGAGGGAGGCCAAAAGACCCAGCACCAGCTCGGCGATGATCATGGTGACGAAGAAGGCGGGGCCGTGGCCTTCCTCGTTCTTGAAGATCAGCCGGTCGACGGTGTGGCCGATCACCCGCGACAGGAACATGACGAAGGTGTTGACCACGCCCTGGATCAGCGCCAGGGTGACCATGTCCCCGTTGGCGATGTGGGAGACCTCGTGGCCGAGGACGGCTTCCGCCTCATCCCGCGTCATCGAATGCAAAAGACCGGTGGAGACGGCGACGAGAGCATCGTTCTTGTTCCAACCGGTGGCGAAGGCATTCACCTCGGGGGAATCATAGATGGCGACCTCTGGCATGCCGATCCCCGCCTGGCGGGCCTGCCGGCGGACGGTTTCGATGAGCCAGCGCTCGGCTTCCGTCCTCGGCTGGTCGATGACCTGCGCGCCCACCGCCATCTTCGCGCTCCATTTGGACATCAGCAGGGAGAGGAAGGCGCCGCCGAAGCCGAATACCGCGGCGAAGACGAGCAGGGCGTTGACATTAAGCCCTTGGCTCGTGAGGTAGGGCTCGACACCGAGAAGGCGCAGGGTGATGGACAGCATCACCACGATGGCCAGGTTGGTGGCGAGGAACAACAGAATGCGTTTCATGGCAGGACTCCTTGATTGACCGACAATGACACAGGGTGGATTGTAAGGGCGGCAGGCTAAAATAAAATTCGAATGTTTGTGATTAAATCATCGGTTTTATCGAATGATCAACCTCAAGCACCTCTACTACTTCTGGACGGTGGCCAAGAGCGGCAGCATTGCCGCCGCGGCGGAACGGCTGCATCTTACCCCCCAGACCATCAGCGCCCAGATCAAGCTCCTGGAGGAGCGCCTGGGCACCGCCCTCACCCAGCCGGTGGGGCGGCGCCTCAAGCTGACGGAAGCGGGCGTGCGCGCGGCCGCCTACGCCGACGAAATCTTCGCCTTGGCGGAGGCGCTCGCGCGGGATCTCACCAGCCCCGGCGGGGCGGCGCAGCCCCTGCGGGTGGGCATTTCCGATGCCGTGGCGAAAAATGTCGCCTACCGGCTGCTTGCCCCCGTCACTGAACTGGCGGAGCCGGTGCGCTTGATCTGCCAGGAAGGCAAGCTCAACCCGCTCCTTGCCGAGCTCGCCCTGCACCGGCTGGACGTGGTGGTGGCGGACCGTCCCCTGCCACCCACGGTGCGGGTGAAGGGCTACAACCACAAGCTCGGCGAATCGGAGCTCGCCTTCTTCGCCGCACCGGCGCTCGCCCGCCGCTGCCGGCACTTTCCCGCCTGCCTCGATGGCGCTCCGCTCCTGCTGCCGGGGGAGGATTCCGCCTCCCGCGCGCGCCTGACCGACTGGCTGGAAGCCCAGCGGCTTCACCCCCGGGTGGTGGGGGAGTTCGATGATGCGGCGTTGATGAACGCCTTCGGCCAGGCGGGGCGGGGGATTTTTCCCGCCCCCGCGGTGCTCGCCCAGGAGGTGGAGAGCCAGTACGGGGTACGCGAGATCGGCCGGGCACACGGCGTGCGGGAGACCTATTACGCCATCACCGGCGAGCGGCGCATCAGCCACCCGGCCCTGCGCCTGGTGACGGAGAACGCGCGGGACCGTTTCTTCGCCGCCTGAAGCACTCGGCCCGCCACGACCGTGCCCCGCTCGTTGCCGGCAAAAGACTTGGTCCCTTGGTCATGATTCGCCGCCTGCCTTCCCGCCCAGGGCGGCGGCCACGGCGGCAATGCGCGCGGCGGTGACGGCGGCGCGGATTGCCTCGCCCCCCTGATGCTGGCGGGCAATCGTGCCGGCATCGACGGTGGCGGCGGCGCGGAAAGCCGCGGCCAGGCGCTCGGCGCCCGGCATGCGGCGCGCCTCGTAGCCGGGGCGGCCCTGGTAATCGGCCTCGCAGGCTTGCAGGAATTGCTGGAAGCGGGCGGGCTGGCGAAAGGCATCCAGCCGGACGAGGAGATCGACAAGCCGTTCGGCATCCGCTTCATCGGCCCGGTGGGCTTCCCCGTGCCAGCGGGCGACCAGGACTGCCAGCTCGCGACAGTCATGGGGCGCGCGCAGACGGGCGGCGAGGCCCTGCACGAGGGGCACGCCCCGCTCCTCATGGCCGGGATGGAAGGGCCATGCTTCCGGCGGGGTGGTGCCTTTGCCAAGATCGTGGGTGAGGGCGGCGAAGCGCACCGGCAGGGCGCCGCCGTTGGCGGCGGCCCGGTCCACCACCCGCATCACATGCTCCCCCGTGTCTACTTCCGGATGACTTTTGGGATGCTGGGGCACGCCGAAGAGGCGATCCACCTCGGGGAGGATTTTCGCCAGCGCCCCACATTCCCGCAGCACCTCAAACATGCGCGAGGGGCGGGCTTCCATGAGGCCGCGGGAAAGCTCCTGCCATACCCGTTCCGGCACCAGGGCATCCACCTCGCCGCTTTCCACCATCTGCCGCATCAGCGCCAGAGTTTCCTCGGCGAGGGTGAAGTCGGTGAAGCGGGCGGCAAAGCGCGCCACCCGCAGGATACGCACTGGGTCTTCGGCGAAGGCCGGGCTCACGTGGCGCAGCACCCGGTTTTGCAGGTCGCGCCGGCCGCCGTAGGGGTCGATGTACTGACCGGTCTCGTCCTTGGCGATGGCGTTGATGGTGAGGTCCCGCCGCGCCAGATCCTCCTCTAGGGTCACTTCGGGGGAGGCATAGACGGTGAAGCCCTTGTAGCCCCGGCCGCTTTTGCGTTCCGTGCGCGCCAGGGCATATTCCTCATGGGTGACCGGATGCAGGAAGACGGGAAAGTCCCGCCCCACCGGCAGGAAGCCCAGGCGCACCATTTCTTCCGGGGTGGCGCCCACCACCACCCAGTCGCGGTCGGCGACCGGCAGGCCGAGGAGCTCGTCCCGCACCGCGCCGCCGACCATGTAGGTTTTCATGGAGCTTGGCGGGCGCGTTAGCGGCGTGCCCCATGCCGCAGCGCGTCGTAGCGGGAGACCACCGCGTGCGGGCCGATGTAGTGGGGGGCCACCGCTTCCAGGGCCAGCGGATGAATGCCGAAGACAGGGGGGAAAGGCCCGCTGCAGACGCTGTCCACTTGCAGCGAGTAAAAGTTGTCCCGGGTCATGAGGCGCCCCGGCAGATGTTCCAGCAGCCAGGCATTGAGGTAGGACAGTCGCGGGGAAAGGGGCAGGATGATAGGCCGCCGGCCTTCCAGGCTCGCCACGTATTCCACGAGCTCGCGGAAGGTGTAGGTCCGCGGGCCGCAAAGATCGTAGGTCTGGCCGTAGGTGGCCGGGTTCTCCAGGCTGCTCGTGAAGGCGGCGGCCACGTCCTCCACGAACACCGGCGCAAAACGGGCATTGGGGCAGGCAAGGGGGATCACCGGCAGGCGGCGCACCAGGCTGGCAAGCTTGGTGAGGAAGGAATCGCCGCGGCCGAAGATCACCGAGGGACGGAACACCGTGGTGGCCAGGGAATGACCGCGGATGAACTTCGGCCCGTCGAGATACCAGGTCTCGGCCTCCCGGTGGGGCAGTCCCGCCTCCCGCACGAGGGCCTCGCCCACCCCCTTGGAGCGGAGATAGGCACTCCTTGCCACCGGATTGGCGTTGAGGGCACTCATGTGCAGCAGGCGCCGCACGCCCTGCTCGCCGCAGGCGTGGATGATTTTGCGGGGCAGCTCCACGTGCACCTCGTGGAAATCGCCCCGCCGCGCGGTGGGCAGGTCCACGCGGCCCAATCGCACCTCATGGAGGATGCCCACCAGATTGATGGCTGCATCCATCCCCGCGAGAAGCCGCGCCAGCGCCGCCGGGTCGTGGATGTCGGCTTCCACCACCTCCACGCCGGGCAGAACGAGCAATTCCTTCGCCCGCGCAGGCCGGCGCGTGGGCACGCGCACCGTGTAACCGGCGCCGATCAGGCGGTGGACCACGTGCTGGCCGACGAAACCGCTGCCGCCGAAGACGCAGACGCCGTGTATCTTGGGCAGGGTGGGGATCGCTCCGTAGGAGGAAGCCTGTGCTTGCATTTGGTTTGGGATGTTTTCGGCTCGAGGGGAATCGCAGACTTGTCCCCTCATTCTACCCAAGGCAGCTTGCCCCCCGCCAGCGCGAGGGGCGCTTTCAGAAGACGATCACCTCGCCGCGCGTAAGCCGCCGCAGGCAGCGGCTGGAGCAGGCGGCCTGGATTTCCGCCCAGATTTCCTCTTCGCGGCCGGGTTCCATGTGGGTGATGTGGACCATCACCCCGGGAGGGACATGGGCAAGCGCCAGGGCGAGCCGGCGTGCATTGTTGTGTCCGGCGGCCTCGCACGCCGCCTCGAGGGCATTGAGGAAGGTGGTCTCGATGATGAGATGGCGCAGGTTGGCAATGTGCTTGAGTTCGGCAAAGAAGGTTTCGCTGTAGGTGGTGTCGCCGGTGAAGACGAGGCTTGCTGCCCCCGAGTCGATCCGCCAGGCGCAGGCGGGGATGGCGTGTTTCACCGGCAGGGGCTGAAAGCGCCGGCCGCCGATTTCCACCGTCTCGCCCAAGGCCACCGGCTGCAGCCGCACATAGGGCAGGGCCTCCGAGGTGTAATCGGGCCAGACCCGGTTGTTGAAAATGCACTCGCGCAGGGTTTGCAGGGTTTCCGGAAGGCCATGGACGACAAGGGGCTCATCGCGCCGATCCACCCGCGCATCTGCCAGCATGGGCAGTAGCGCGATGTGGTCCAGGTGGGCGTGGGTGAGAAAAACCTGGTCGATAACGATCAGCGCGGCAAGGGGGGAATCCCCCACTCCCGTGCCGCAGTCGATGAGGGTGTCCTCGTCCACCTGCAGGGCGGTGGTGCGCGCCTCGCCGCCGATGCCCCCGCTTGCGCCGAGAACCTTCAGCCGGATCATGGGCGCATTATAGTCGGGCTGGCGCGGCTCGCCCGTAAAGAAAGCGTCATACGCCGGTCACAACACCCCTGTAGCGTGGGCAAAAGCCCTTTTTTTGTCCATGGACCGCGATCCCGCCAGCGAGCTCAATGCCGCCCTTGCCGACCTCGCCCATCAGGTCGCCACCCTGCGCCGCGCGGTGCGGCGGGGTTGCCGCGAGCTGTTGCGGCAATGGGCGCCTTGGCTTTTGCGCCGCGCCTTCCACGGCGGCGCGGAGAACCTCGCCGCCTACATCATTCTCCGCCGCCACGATCTGCGGGCGCTTCAGGAGCGGCTGGCCACCTATGGGCTCTCTTCCCTGGGGCGGGCGGAAGGCCATGTGCTCCCCGCCCTGGATACCCTTCATCAGGCATTGCAACTCATGCTGGGCAAGCCGGTGGATGCGGGCCGGGCCCGTCGCCTGGCCGCCGCCATGAATCACCGCCCCGACCTGGAGGCCCATACCGACCGGCTGCTGGGCCCGCCGCCCCTGCCCAGGCGGGTGCGCATCATGGTCACCCTGCCGGCGGAGGCGGCCGGCGACTATCCCTTCGTGCGGGAGCTGGTGCTGCGGGGCATGGATTGCGCCCGCATCAATTGCGCCCATGATGATCCCGCGAGCTGGGAGCGCATGGCGGCGCACGTGCGGCGCGCGGCGGAGGAAACGGGCCGGTCCTGCCGCATCCTCATGGATTTGGCCGGTCCCCGGGTGCGCACCGGGCCGGTGAAGGCGGGGCCAGAGGTGCTGCATCTGAAGCCGGGGCGGGACAAACTGGGGCGGCTCGTCCGGCCGGTGCGGGTGATTTTGGACGGCAGCGGCATGCCGGGGCGACCCGCGGAAAAAGATCCCTTCGGCCGGGTCCTGCCCGCGCGTGTGGCGGTGTCGGCCCCTTGGGTCAGGGGACTTGAGCCCGGGGAGAGCATCCACTTCACCGATGCGCGGGGGCGCAGCCGGCGGCTTACGGTGCGCGTGCGTCTGACGGAACTCGAAGTGCTCGCCGACGGCGAGGAGGGGTTTTATCTCACGCCGGGGATCATCCTCCGCCGGGAGCGGGCAGGCGGCAAGGAGGAGCGGGAGACGGCGTGTGGTGCCATCGCTGCGCCGCCCATGGAAATCCGCCTGCACGCGGGCGATTATCTGTATCTCACGCGGGCGCCACTGCCCGGCGAGCCGATGGCGCCGGACGCCGGAGGTGAGGCTTTGCCCTTCGCCCATATTCCCTGTCTGCCGCCGGAGGTCTTCGATTTCCTGAGGGAAGGGGAGCCCGTCTTCATCGATGAGGGGCGCATCGCCGCCCGCATCGAGCAGGCGGATGCCCAGGGGGCACTGTTGCGCATCCTCCGCACGCGGCCCGAGGGGGAGAAACTGCGGCCGGAAAAAGGGGTGAATTTCCCGGAAAGCGAGCTTGCCCTGCCCGCGCTGACGGACAAGGACCTGGAAGACCTGGATTTCGTCGTCCGCCATGCCGATCTGGTGGGCTACTCCTTCGTGCAGACGGGGGAGGACATGGACCGGCTTCTGGAGGCGCTCGCCCGGCGCGGCGCCAGGGGGTTGGGCATCGTGGCCAAGATCGAGACGCGGCGAGCGGTGCACAACCTGCCGGAAATCATCGTCCGCGGCGCGGGCCGCCACCCCTTCGGCCTCATGATCGCCCGCGGCGACCTGGCGGTGGAGATCGGTTACGAAAGACTGGCGGAAATCCAGGAAGAACTGTTGTGGCTTGCCGAGGCGGCCCACGTGCCGGTGATCTGGGCCACCCAGGTGCTGGAAAGCCTGGTGAAACACGGTCTGCCTTCGCGCCCCGAGATCACCGATGCGGCCATGGCGGAGCGGGCCGAATGCGTGATGATCAACAAGGGTCCCTTCGTCCTCGACGCCATCGCCCTTCTCGACGACGTGGTGGAGCGCATGCAGGCCCACCAGCAGAAAAAGATGGCGCGGCTGCGCGCCCTGCACTGGTGAGCCGTTACGGCTCCCCGAGCGGTGGGCAGCGTTTGACTTCCTCCCAGGCGCGGGGCAGGGCGGCCAGGGCTTTGCGCCGTTGCCGCTTCACCCAGGCAAGAAAACGGGTGGCCTGCTCGCGGCGGGGGGTGGAACGGCGCTCCTTCGCCCACCTTTCCATCACCTGCGCGGCTTCTGCGAGGTCGTTGAGTTCCCCCAGCCGGTCCTGGAGGCGGGAAAGCCGCCGCAGCCAGGGCTTGCGGGCCGCCTCGGGAAGGAGGGTGCCGAGGAATTCCAGGCCATAGCGCAGCTTCTTCGCCTGCACCCGCAGCCGGTGGCGTTTCACATCATCGCCCCACTTGAGCTTTTTCCCCACGCGGAGGAGCCTTCGGCGGCGCTTTTCCAACCACTCACCGGCGAGGCGCGCCACGGGCGCGGCAAGGAGGCTTCGGCGGCTTGCGTCGGCGCCCTTGCGCCAGCCGCGGCTCGCGAGCCACTCCCCCATCTCCAGCATGAGCACCCCGTAAGCCGTCCCCCCCACGAGGGCCTGCACCTCGGCGTGCGCCTGCCTTCGCCTGGCGGCGATTGCCCGTCGCAGGTGGGGCGCACGCATCTTTTCCGATGCCTCGAAGGCGGGCAGCAGGTGCATGGCGAGGACATCCCAGTCCCGCGCTTGACCCAGCTTCGCGGCAAGGGTGCGTAGCCGGGGGGCCCAGCCTGCCCAGGTGTCGGCCGGCACGGCTTTGCGAAAGAGGGTGAAAAGCGCCCGCAGGCGGCGCAGGCCCACCCGCATCTGGTGCAGGAATTCCGGGTCGCCGCTGGCAAGCACCCCCGGCTGGTTGCGGGTGATCTGTTGCAGGGTGTGCCCAAAGAGGGTGGCGAAGGCAGCATCCACACTCTGCCGGGGGAAGAGGGGCGGCACCGTGGCGCGGGTCGGCGCTTCTTCCCGCCCCTCGATCAGGGCGTAACCCCGCTCGGCCTTGGAACGGGACTCCGGCGCGAGGGGAATCTGACTGGCGAGCAGCCGCGCCACCTGGTAAAGCGCACGGCTTGGGCCGGCGTTCAGTTCCAGCTCCAGCTCGAGAAAGGCGCGCTCCCGCTCACCGCAGCGGATCACGCCCCGGTCGAGGGCCGCTTCCAGCCTCGCTTCCCCGTGGGCGAGGGGCCAAATTTCGCGCTGGAAATCGGTGACGAAGACCGGTGTCAGCGAAGCCGGGTCGAGACCCGCAGCCGCAAGTGCCGTGGCATCGGGCCGGGGTTCTCTCACCTTCAGGTTTTCCTCCTCGCGGCGGTGCAGCCCGCCGCTTTCCCCGCCGCCCCCCTTGAGGGTCTGTACCCACTGGCGGCCGACGCGGCGGATGCGCAGGGCATAACCCCGCGCCGCAAGCGCAAGCTCGGGCGTGTCGTAGTAGATACTCAGCACATGGGTGCGGCGGGGTGGGCCGGCGAGGCGACGCAGGGCCGCGCGCAGACGGCGCACATCCGTTGGCGCCAGGCGCAGCTTAAGCTCCGTTTCCTCAGCCATCGCCGCCAGAGCGTGCCAGGCGGGCGAGCAGCGCGCCCTGAGCGCTGTAGGGCTTGCGCCGTCCGGGTTGAAGGCGAACATAGTTGCCGTCCGGCTGCATCTCCCAGGCCTGCAGGTTGTCCTTGAGATAGGGTAGCAGGCCCTCGCGGATCACCCGTCGTTTGAGGCGGGCATCGAGCACGGGAAAAGCCACTTCGATGCGGCGGAAGAGATTGCGGTGCATCCAGTCGGCGCTGGAGAGATAGACGTCGTCGGCGCCGTCGTTGCGGAACCAGAAAATGCGCGTGTGTTCCAGGAAGCGACCCACCACCGAACGCACGCGGATCCGCTCCGAGATACCGGCAAGGCCGGGGCGCAGGGCACACACGCCGCGCACGATGAGATCGATTTCCACCCCGGCGCGGGAAGCCTCGTAGAGGGCATGAATCACCTGCGGTTCCACCAGCGCATTCATCTTGGCCACAATGCGGGCGTGACGCCCGAGTCGGGCATGCTCCGCTTCGCGGGCGATGGCTTCCAGAAGCCGCGTGTGCAGGGTGAAGGGAGCCTGCCAGAGATGGGAGAGATTGCCGGCGCGGCCCAAGCCGGTGAGCTGGACGAAGATCTGGGCCACGTCGGCGCACAACCCTTCGTGGGCGGTGAGCAGGCCCATGTCGGTGTAAAGCTTGGTGGTGCGGGGATGATAGTTGCCCGTGCCCAGATGGGCGTAACGGCGCAGACGGCCGCCTTCCCGCCGCACCACCAGCGCCATCTTGGCGTGGGTCTTGTAGCCCACCACGCCATAGACCACGTGGGCGCCGGCTTCCTCGAGTTTTTGCGCCCAATTGATGTTGGCCTGCTCGTCGAAGCGGGCCAGGAGTTCCACCACCACTGTCACCTCCTTGCCCCGCTGGGCCGCCTCGATGAGCGCCTCCATGATTTCCGAATCGGTGCCGGTGCGATAGACCGTCTGGCGGATGGAGAGCACATCGGGATCCCGGGCCGCCTGCTGCACGAACTCGATCACCGGATTGAAGGACTGGAAGGGATGGTGCAGCAGCACGTCACCACGGCGGATGACGGCGAACAGATCGGCGCCCTTGCTGCCGCTCAAGGCGGGGGGCAGGCCGGGGGCGAAGGGGGGGAATTTGAGATCGGGCCGGTCCACCCAGTCCGGCACCTGCATGAGCCGCACCAGATTGACCGGACCGTGCACCTGGTAGAGGTCCTCGTCTTCCAGGTGGAACTCCCGCAGCAGGAAGCGGGCCATGGCTTCCGGGCAGTTGTCCGCCACCTCCAGCCGCACCGCTTCGCCAAACTGACGATGGGACAGCTCCCCCTGCAGCGCCTCGCGCAGATTGGTGACCTCCTCCTCGTCCACGAAGAGATCGCTGTTGCGCGTGACGCGGAACTGGTAGCAACCCTTGACGGTCATGCCGGCGAAGAGCTCGCCGACGTGGGCATGGAGAATGGAGGAGAGGAAAACGAAGCCATAGTCGCAGCCGGCAATTTCGCTGGGCATGCGGATCACCCGCGGCAGCACCCGGGGCGCCTGCACGATGGCGGTGCCGGAGGAACGTCCGAAGGCGTCGCGCCCCTCCAGCTCCACGGCGAAATTGAGCGCCTTGTTGAGCACGCGGGGAAAGGGATGGGCGGGATCGAGGCCGATGGGGGTGAGGACCGGCATCACGTGCTCGAAGAAATAATCCCGCACCCACTTTCGCTGTACTTCATTCCAATGGGTGCGGCGCAGAAAGCGGATGCCCTCGCCGGCCAGAGCGGGCAGGATGTCCTCGTTGAGGAGCCGATACTGGCGCTGGATGAGGGCATGGGCTTCGCGGCTCACCGCGCGCAACACCTCAGCGGCGCTCATGCCGTCGGGACCGGGAATGCCGCCGTGGGCCACCTGCTGCTTGAGGCCGGCGACGCGGATTTCGAAGAACTCGTCCAGGTTGCTGCTGACGATGCAGAGAAAGCGCAGCCTTTCCAGGAGCGGTGTGGCCGCATCTTCCGCCTGGGCGAGGACCCGCTGGTTGAAGGCGAGCTGGGCGAGCTCGCGATTGAGGAAGAGTTCGTGGGACAGGTTCATGAATGAGCGCGTCTATTCTACGAACCCGTCGCCCGCAGATTGTGACAACCCTGTGACAGCCGGCCCCAAGGCGCGGCCCGGCATGCCCCGGCAGCGGGGTGGCGGGGCAAAAAGGGGAAAACGGGAGCGCTACTTGCCCCGGGGCGGGACGTAGCCTGCGGGCATGTCGGCACCGCCGCCGAAGAAATAGGCCTCCATCTGTTCCATGAGGTATTTGCGGGCGCGGGGGTCGGCCAGGTTGAGGCGGTTTTCATTGACCAGCATGGTCTGCAGACGAATCCAGCCCTGCCAGGCCTCCTTGGAGACGTTTTCGAAAATGCGTTTGCCCAGCTCGCCGGGGTAGGGCGGGTAATCCAGACCTTCCGCCTCGCGCCCCAGCTTCACGCAATGAACCATTCTTGGCATGGGGTTTCCTTTTCGCGTTGCAAAAAGCCAATGATAACGTGAAACCGCCCCGTTGCGGCCGGCTCCTTACGCGGCTTCGCCCAGGGCGGGATGATCGCCCCTCGGCATGTCCAGATGATAGCCCTGCACGAAGTCCACGCCGAACTCCCGCAGCATGAGCAAGGTGGCCTCGTCCTCCACGAATTCGGCGATGACGGGTTTGCGCATGCCCTGGGCGACACCGACGATGGCCTTGACGAACATCTGGTTGTCGTAGTCGTTGGGCAGGTCGCGGATGAACAGCCCATCGATCTTGAGGATGTCCGCCTTCAGGTGCTTGAGATAGGCAAAGGAGGAAAAACCGCTGCCGAAATCGTCCAGGCAGACGCGGCAGCCAGCCAGATGCAGCGCCTCGATGAAGCGTTGCGCATCGTGCAGGTCGGACACCGCCGCGGTTTCCGTGAGCTCCACCATCAGGCGGTGGGGGGCGACACCGTGGCGATGGAGGGTGTCAGCGATGAACTGGGGCAGGAAGGGATCGTCGAAGGAACGCCCGGAGACATTGACCGCCAGGGCCGGCAGCCCCTGCAGGCGGGCGAGAAGCTTGATGCTTTCGGCGATCACCCAGCGGTCGATGTCCAGAATGCGGCCGCTTGCTTCCGCCAGGGGAATGAAATGGCCGGGCATGATGAGCCGTTCCGGATCGGCTTCGTCCACCATGCGCACCAGCACCTCGAGATGGGACAGGCGACCATCCCGTGCCCCGTACACCCCCTGAAAGTGCAGGCGCAGCAGGCCCTTGTCCAGGGCATTGGCGATGCGTTCGTTCCAGGTGAGTCGGGAAAGCCTCTGGCGCGAGGCATCGAGATCGGCGCGATAGATGCGCCAGGCGTTCTTGCCCGCCTCCTTGGCCTGATACATGGCGGCATCGGCATGGGCGATGAGTTCCTCCACGCTCGTGGCGTGTAGAGGATAGAGGGCAATGCCCACACTGGTGGTGAGCCGGATGTTCTGCCCTTCGAAGCGGAAGGGAATCTGGGCAATGGCGCGCACGATGCGCTCGCCCAGCATGGCCGCTTCCTTTTCCCCGGCATCCGGCAGGAGGACGGCGAATTCATCGCCCCCCAGCCGGCTGAAAATCTCGTTGCGCCGGATGAGGGCACTCACTTCGCCGGCCACCCGGATGAGCATGGCATCGCCCGCCCGGTGGCCGAAGGTGTCGTTGACGTATTTGAATTCGTCCAGATCAAAGAACAGCAGCGCACCCTGGGAGTTGCGGCGGTCCACTTCCGCCATCATGCGCGCAAGCTCCTCCTGGAAACGGCGCCGGTTGTACAGTCCCGTCAGCGAATCCCGCTCGGCGAGGTAAATCAACTGTTCGGCAGTCTGCCGCTCCCGTGTCACGTCTTCGTAAATCCACAGCCGGCCGATGAACCGCCCCTCCTCATCGCGCACGGGATAGGAAATCTGGGTGACCACCCGTCCGTCGGCCATGACGATCTCGAAGGTCTCGCTCACTTCGTGGGTGGCGGTGACCTGCAGCACGTGTTTGGAAAAATGATCGGGACGGGCGAGCACGTTGCCAGAATAGCCCAGCACCTCCGTCGTCCGCCGGCCGGCGAGGTCCACGTTGTCGCGGATGAGCCAGATGCGGCGAAACGCGGCATTGACGTAGATGACCCGGTTGTCGGCATTCTCGAACAGGATGCCGATGTTCATCGCCGACAATAGCGAAGCGAGGCGCGCCTGCTCCTGCCGGGCCTGCTCCAGAAGCCGCCGCTGGATGTCCTCCGACTGTCGGAGTTCCTCGATCGCTTCCTGCAGGACGAACTGGGCCTCCTTCAATTCGGAGATGTCGCGGATGCCGAGGCGGATGCCCAGATATTCGCCCCGCGGCCCATGGATGGGCTGCCAGGCCGCGGAGCACCAGACGAGGGCGCCGTCCTTGCGGTTTATGCGCATTTCGTAGTTGTCCACCGAGGTGCCGGAGATGGCCCGGGTGAGCTCGGCATAGACCCGTTCCCGATCCTCCGCCGCGATCAGGGGCAGGGGATAGTCGGGCATGGCCATCACCTCCTCCGGCGTGTAACCGGTGATGCGCCGCACCGACGGGTTCACCCACAAAAGCCGCCCGTCGGGTCCCAGCCAGGATTCCCAGTCGTAGGTGTAATCGGCGATGGCATGGAAGCGCCGCTCGCTTTCCTCGAGCGCCGCGATGCGGTTTTCGATGGCTGCCGCCATGCGGTTGAAACTGCGCGTGAGACTGGCCACCTCGTCGTCGCCGCTCACCGGCAGGCGCAGATCGAAGCGCCCGGCCGCCACCTCCTCCGCGGCCCGCGTAAGCAACCCGAGATGCCGGGTGAGCCAGTAGCTGAGCAGGATGAGGAGCAGGATGGAGAGCACAATCACCAGCGTGGCGATGGTGAAGGTATCCCGTACCAGGCGCTGGCGGGTGTCGTCGAGGAAACGGGTGGAGATACCGTAGCGCAGCTCGCCATGTACCACCCCGGCAAGTACGATGGGCAGGCGGGCATGGAAGACCTCTTTTCGTCCCAGCGCGGAGTCCGCATCCACCGGCGGCAGCGGCTGGCTGCGATCCCAGCCGGCGGCGGCCGCGACCCGGCCCAGGCCGTCGAAGAGCACGAGATAGGGCAGACCCTGGGCGGAGCGCAATTCGGTGAGGATTTCCTGCAGCGTGGCGTAATCCCGCTGCGCCAAGGGCGCGGCGAGCGCCGCACGCAGCAGGGGCTTGAGCTCCTCGTTGCGGGCGCGGGTCTGATTGATGAGGCTGTCGTCCACCAGACGCACGCCATTGGCAAGGAGCAGACCCACCATGGCGAGTTCCACCAGCACCGCCACCACGATGAGGCGCAGCCGCAGCGAGTGGAATCCACGTCGCCGTTCCCCGCCGGCTGGTTTCAGCACGGCGTTCTCCTCTTTCATCTCTGCCCTCCTTTTTTTGTCCCCGATTCTTCGCCGGGGTGGGTTGGTCATGGGCCGCGCGGGCCTTCGCTTGGGGATTCTCAGAGGCGTTTGACGAACACTTTCGACCGCCGCTGGTAGTTGTAGAGGGCCTGCTTCTGCTTCGGCAGCGCCTCGACGCTGGTTTCGACGAAGCCGTGTTCCACGAACCAGTGGGCGGTGCGGGTGGTGAGCACGAACAGGCGCGTGAATTTCTTCCGCCGCGCGATTTCCTCCATGCGCTGCAGAAGCAGCGTACCGCGGCCGGCATCCCGATAATCCGGGTGCACGGCGAGACACGCGAGCTCCGCTGCCTTCTCCTCGGGAAAAGGATAGAGGGCGGCGCAGCCGACGATGATGCCATCGTGGTCCAGGACGTAGAAGCGGTCGATCTCCATTTCCAGCAGTTCCCGGGAGCGCCGCACCAGGATGCCCTCCTCCTCCAGCGGCTGGATCAGGGCGAGGATGCCGCCCACGTCGTCGATGGTGGCCTGGCGCAGTTGTTCCACCGGGTCCTTGGTGATCATGGTGCCCACCCCTTCGCGGGTGAACAGCTCCTGGACGATGGCACCATCCAGATGACGGCTGATGAGGTGGGCGCGCCCCACGCCGTTGCGGCAGGCCTTGATGGCATAGGGCAGGTAGAGGGCCACGTCGGAGGTGGTGTCCTTCATGGTGCGCAGCACCCGCTCCGCCTCCTGCGCGGTGAGCTCCTTGAGGAGTCTGCCCTTGGCGTCGGTGACCCCCGGCGTTTCCATGAGGAAGATGAGCTTCTCCGCCTTGAGGGCGATGGCGGCGGCGGTGGCCACGTCCTCCAGGGTGAGATTGAACACCTCCCCCGTGGGTGAATAGCCCACCGGAGAAAGCAGCACGATCTCGTTCTGATCCAGGCGCCGCTGAATGGCGACGGCGTCGATCTTGCGCACCTCCCCCGTGTGCTGCAGGTCTACCCCTTCGCGCACCCCCATGGGTTGGGCGGTGACGAAATTGCCGCTGGCGACCCGGATGTCCGCCCCCGCCATGGGCGAGTTGGGCAGCCCCATGGACAGCATGGCCTCGATCTCCACCCGCACCGATCCCGCGGCCTCCTTGACGCAGGCCAGCGCCTCCGCATCGGTGATGCGCAGGCCCCCCGCATATTTCATGGCCACGCCGCGCTCCTTGAGCTCCGCCTCGATCTGCGGCCGCGCCCCGTGCACCAGCACGACGCGCACGTCGAGGGCATTGAGGAGATTGATGTCATGGGCAAGGCGCACGAAATCGCCCTCGCTCACCACCTCACCGCCGAAGGCGATGACGAAGGTACGGCCACCGAAGGCGTGGATGTAGGGCGCAGCGGAGCGGAACCAGTTGACGAAATCCTGGCTGCGGCTTGTGGCGGGGCGAGGTGGGGCCGTTTTCCGGTTCATGGTGGGGGCAAGTTTACTCAAAGGAGGCGCTTTTGGTCAGAAATCCCCCCACAGGGCCTGGATGGCGGCCAGGGCGGCGAGCGCCGCCGTCTCCGTGCGCAGGATGCGGGGTCCCAGCCGGACCGGCAGGAAACCCTGGTGGCGCGCCGCGGCCGCTTCCGCCTCCGTGAAGCCCCCTTCCGGGCCGGCGAGGAGGATGACGGGCCCCTGGGGTTCGCCAAGCGCGGCAAGGCGCGCCCCGCCGGCGGGGCTCAACAGCAGCGCCCGCTCGTCTCCCTGGCGCTGCGCCGTCCAGGTGGCGAGCCAGTCGGCAAGGCGCAGCGGCGCGTGCACCGGCGGCACCCTGCTGCGGCCGCTCTGCTCGCAGGCGGCAATCGCCACCCGCTGCCAGTGGAGGCGGCGTTTTTCCGCGCGTTCCCGGTCAAGCCGCACCACGCTGCGCTCGGCGAGGAGGGGCCAGATTTCCGCCACCCCCAGCTCCACCGCCTTCTGCACCGTATAGTCCATGCGCTCGCCGCTGGAGATGCCCTGCAAAAGCACGAGTTTCAGCGGCGGCTCCCGGTCGTTCGTCGCCGCCGCCTCGACGGCCACCCACACCGTGCCGCCCTCGATGGAGGTGATGCGCGCGGAAAACTCGTGACCCTCGCCATCGAAAAGGCCAATGGGATCCCCAGACTTGAGGCGCAGCACGCGGATGGCGTGATGGGCGGCCTCGGCCGGCAGGGTAAGCCGTGCACCCGGCGCGAGATCCCGTGGACAATGGAAACGATGCATGGTTTAACCCAGATTACCCATTAGACCGGCGTAAGCCTATAGGGGAGACGGGTAGGGTCGGCAAAGGTCTCCGGCATCTCCCATTGCCCGAACCTACGCGGGCCTCGCGTGCCCCTGCCCGGCCATTTTGCGCGCAACTTTTCTCCCGGATGTTCCATCCGGGCTGCGGCCGTCGCGCGCAAACTGTCTCGAGCATGGGCTGCGCGCCTTCCCGCGTCCCCATGGACAATCTGGGTTTAACCCAGATTTGTCATTAGGCCGGCCTCTGCCTTCGATTGGCGCTTTGGTGAGTCGAATCGCATCTGCGTTGCTATTTCATCCCCGCCTGCGCGCGCTCTGGCGGCCGTCTTTCGGCATCTTCGCACCCGTGCTCCTCACCCATAGGCCTCGCTATGGGCTCGTCGCCCGTGCACGAATCTGCTCGAAACCCGGCTCGCCATCATCGCGCGCCCTAATGACAAATCTGGGTTTAACGGCCAGCGGCCAGCGTGCGCAGCAGCCCTTCCACATAGGGGTCCAGGCTGCGCAGCTCTCCTTCCGTGGGCGGTCGCAGACCCAGATAGCCTAGGGATTCCAGGAACTGGCGTCCCTCCGGCGTCTGTTGCACGAAGGTCTGGATGAGGTTGGCGTAGCGCTCCGCTTCCCGGGGGGGCAGGTCCCGGCGGGCGAGGATCATGACGTGGGGCGCCGAGGCCGTGCGCGCAAGGGGCCGCAAGCCCGCCCGCTGTTCCGCCGGCAGTTGCTGAAAGGCGGTTTGCGAGACCACCGCGGCTGCCACTGCGCCCTGTTTTACGGCCAGCACGGCGGCGTTGTGGCTGGGGACTTCCTGCAGGCTCAGATCGCGCCCCGGCTCGAGGTTTTGGCTGCGCAGCGTCTCCAGGGCGAGCCGCGTGATGAGGGCGAGGCTGTCCGGCGTGGCGAGGGTTTTGCCCCGCAGATCGGCAAGACTGCGGGCGGGGCTGTCTTCCGCCACCAGGAAGACGCCCGCCAGATCGGGCTCGGCCCGCAAAAGGGGGCGGTAACCGGCTTCCCGTTGTGCCAGGCGGGCAAAATGGGGGGCTGTCACCACCAGCGGATAAGTGCCGCTCAAGGTGCGGTCGACGAAGCTTCTCATGTCGGGCGCGGTGACCATCACCACCCGCCGGCCGAGCCGGTTTTCCAGATAACGCTGCAGGGGTTGCCAGACTGCAAGCAACGTTCGCGTGGAAAGATAGGGAAAGATGCCGATGGTCAACGGCGTTTCCTCCTCCGCCCGCACCGGGGAGGGGCCGGCCGCCACGGCAAAGAGGAGTAGCAGAAGCGACAGGATGCGGATCACGCTGAGGCTTGCCCGCCGGAAACCCATGATATGTGGATGCTAGCACGTGACCCTGACCCCTCCAAGGTGAAATACGGTGCCATGCGGGTGAGCCGGCTCGGACTGGTGGCCGCCGCCGGGCCCGGGTTAAACTGCGCTTCACGGGCGCGGTTTGTTGAACACCGGCTGCCCTCGCGAAAGGAGCACGAATCATGGTCAGTCTCACCACCCCCGTCTGTGAATTCGGCCGCAAGGCCCCGGATTTCGATCTGCCCGGCGTGGATGGCCGGCGTTACACCCTCGCCAGCACCCGCGGGCCCCGGGGTCTGCTCGTCATGTTCATCTGCAACCATTGCCCTTACGTGAAGGCGATCCGCAGCCGCATCATCCGCGATGCCCGCGACCTCGCCGCCGAGGGCATCGGCGTGGTGGCCATCAATTCCAACGACGCAAGCCAGTACCCGGAGGATTCTTTCGAGGCCATGCAGAAGGTGGCGGCGGAATACGGCTATCCCTTCCCATACCTTTACGATGAGACGCAGGCCGTGGCCCGCGCCTATGGCGCGGTGTGCACGCCGGATTTCTTTGGTTTCAACGCCGACCTCGAGCTGCAATATCGTGGCCGCCTGGATGCCTCCCGCAAGGAGACGGCACCCGAGGATGCCCGGCGGGAGCTCTACGAGGCCATGGTGCAGATTGCCCGCACCGGGCGCGGGCCGGCGGAACAGATTCCCAGCATGGGCTGCTCCATCAAGTGGAAGGAAGGCGCCTAGGCGGGCGGGCGACATGCTCGAGGCGGTCATTCACACCGTCAAACGGGTGGCGCAGCATGAGATCGTGCCCCGCTACCTGCGGGTGGCCCACCAGCACAAGGTGGATGGCAGCCTGTGCACCATCGCCGACACCGCGGCCCAGGCGGCGCTGGTGGAAAGCCTGCGTGCCATCGCCCCCTGCCCGGTGCTGGGGGAGGAGATGGGCGCCGCGGAACAGCAGAAGCTGTGGCAGGCGGGGGGCGAGGGGCTGTGGGTGATCGATCCCATCGATGGCACCTCCAATTTCGTCAACGGCCTACCTTATTTCGCCGTCTCCGTTGCCTTCTGGCGCGGGGAGCGGCCGCGCCTCGGGGTCATCTACGCACCGGAACTGGACGAGATGTTCTGGGCGGTGGAGGGACAGGGGGCCTTCCTCAACGGCGAGCGGCTGCCCATCAAGGAAAAACCGCCGCGCAACCTGCGGGCGGCGCTGGCGGGGGTGGACCTCAAGCGGCTCGACCGGCGGCTCGCCGAGGAGCTGGCGGCGCGGCCGCCCTACCGCTCCCAGCGCAATTTTGGCTCCAGTGCGCTGGATTGGTGTTTCGTTGCCGCCGGCCGCTTCGATGTTTACCTGCACGGCGGGCAGAAGCTGTGGGACTTCGCCGCCGGGGCGTTGATTCTCGAGGAGGCGGGGGGGCGGCTGGCCACCCTGGAGGTGGACGATTTCTGGTCCGCAAGCCCCTGGAAACGCTCCGTCATCGCCGCCTGGCATCCCCCCCTGTTCGAGGCCTGGCGGGACTGGCTGCGCGCACCCCGCTGATGGCCGCGTCCCCTTTGCGCGCCCGCCTGGGCTTTTCGGGAAGCCCGGGACAAAAGCCAAGTCATTGAAAAGCCTGGCGGATTATCCTGTTGCCAAGCTTTGGCGGGCTAGGGGATAATTTCACTTTTGACGTGAGAGCAGACGACGCGTTCCCTCCTCCCTGGCGGAAAAAGACAGGGCGAGGGAATGGAATCATGGCGAATCGCCGTCTCATCCTTCGGGGCGAGGCGGCGCCATGACCGTTCGCTTGAACAGGAACTCGGCAAGCCCGAGCCCCGTCCCCTTCCCCGGGGAGGGGAAAGAAGACTCCGCCCCCGAGCGGGGCATGGCTGGCGCCCCCGGTCTTGTGCCGTCACTCCCCGCCCAGCACTGAAGATGGAATGCGACAAGCCGGCGCGGCCGGCTGGTGGACGAGGTTTCTCAACAAATAAGGACGTTCTGACATGGCAACTCGCAAAGACCTGGCCAATGCGATCCGCATCCTGGCGATCGACGCTGTGGAAAAAGCCAAATCGGGGCACCCTGGGGCGCCCATGGGCATGGCGGAAATCGCCGAGGTCCTGTGGAATCACCACCTGCGGCACAATCCCAACAATCCCAAATGGTTCGACCGCGACCGTTTCGTGCTTTCCAACGGTCACGGCTCCATGCTCCTCTATGCCCTGCTCCACCTCACCGGCTACGACCTGCCGATGGAGGAGATCAAGCGCTTCCGCCAACTCCATTCGAAAACCCCGGGGCATCCCGAATACGGCTACACACCGGGGGTGGAGACCACCACCGGCCCCCTCGGCCAGGGCATTTCCAATGCAGTGGGCATGGCCCTGGCGGAAAAGATCCTCGCCCAGCAGTTCAACCGGCCCGGCCATGAGATCGTCGATCATTACACCTATGTCTTCCTCGGTGATGGCTGCATGATGGAAGGCATCTCCCACGAGGCCTGTTCCCTGGCAGGCACCTGGGGGCTCAACAAGCTCATCGCCATCTACGACGATAACGGCATTTCCATCGACGGCCACGTGGAGGGCTGGTTCACCGACGACACGCCCGCCCGTTTCGAAGCCTACGGCTGGAACGTCATCCGCAACGTGGATGGCCACGATCCGGTGGCGGTGGATCAGGCCATCCGCGCCGCCAAGGAATCCAAGGACAAGCCCACCCTCATCTGCTGCAAGACCATCATCGGCAAGGGTTCGCCCAACAAGGCCGGCACCCATGACGTCCACGGCGCGGCGCTGGGGGAGGCCGAGGTGGAGGCCACGCGCAAGCACCTGGGCTGGACCTATCCCCCCTTCGAGATTCCCCAGGACATCTACGAGGGCTGGGATTGCCGCACCAAGGGCCAGGGCCTAGAAAACCTGTGGAACAACAAGTTCGCCGAATACAAGAAGGCCTATCCTGCCGAGGCCGCGGAATTCGAGCGCCGTATGCGGGGCGAGCTGCCGGCCAACTGGAAGGAGCACGTGGCCAAGGCGCTGGCGGCCATCAACGAGAAGGCGGAGAACGTCGCCACCCGCAAGGCTTCCCAGATCGCCATCAATGCCCTGGCGCCGGTGCTGCCCGAGTTCGTCGGCGGCTCGGCGGATCTGACCGGCTCCAACCTCACCAACTGGACCGGCTGCCATCACACCCACGGCCGCAAGATCGGCAATTATTTCAGCTATGGCGTGCGGGAATTCGGCATGGCCGCCATCATGAACGGCATGGCCCTGCACGGCGGGGTGCTGCCCTTCGGTGGCACCTTCCTCATGTTCTCCGAATATTCCCGCAATGCCCTGCGCATGGCGGCGCTGATGAAGCAGCGCGTCATCCACGTCTTCACCCACGACTCCATCGGCCTGGGTGAGGATGGCCCCACCCACCAGCCCATCGAACAGACCGCCACCCTGCGCCTCATGCCCAACATGGAAGTGTGGCGGCCTTGCGACACCGTGGAGACCTTCCAGGCCTGGGTGGCGGCGGTGGAGAAAAAGGACGGCCCCACCAGTCTCATCCTGTCGCGGCAGAATCTCACCTTCCAGAAACGCACACCGGAACAGATCGAGGCCATCCGGCGCGGCGGTTACGTGCTCGCGGATGCGGAGAACCCCAAGGTGGTGCTGATCGCCACCGGCTCCGAAGTGCAGTTGGCGATGGATGCGAAGAAGGTGCTGGATGCCCAGGGCATCCCCACCCGTGTCGTGTCCATGCCCTCCACCACCACCTTCGACCGTCAGGAGCCGGCCTACAAGGACAGCGTCCTGCCCCCCGGCGTGAAACGGGTGGCCATCGAGGCCGGCTCCACCGACGGCTGGTACAAGTACGTGGGTTGCGATGGCGCCATCATCGGCATCAATCGCTTCGGCGAGTCCGCGCCGGCTGCCGATCTCTTCAAGGAATTCGGGTTCACCGTCGAGAACGTCGTGAATACGGTGAAGGGAATCCTCTGACAAAGCCATTCACCGCGGGGAGGCGCGGTGCGGAGGGGCAAATCCGGAAGGGTTCCCGTGACCAGCGCCTTCTCCGTGGGCAAAGATTTTTGTCATCTAACCTGAAGGAGAAACGCTCATGGCAATCAAAGTCGGCATCAATGGCTTCGGTCGCATCGGCCGCATGGCTTTCCGCGCCATCGCCAAGGAATTCCCCAACCTGGAGGTGGTCGCCATCAACGACCTCCTGGAGCCGGATTATCTCGCCTACATGCTGCGTTATGACTCGGTGCATGGCCGTTTCAATGGCGAGATCAAGGTCGAGGGCGGCCACCTGGTGGTGAACGGCAGGAAAATCCGCATCACGGCGGAGAAGGACCCCGCGAATCTGAAATGGAACGAAGCCGGTGCCGACATCGTCCTCGAGTGCACCGGCTTTTTCCTTGATGAGGAGTCCTGCCAGGCGCACCTCAAGGCCGGCGCCAAAAAGGTGGTGATGTCGGCGCCCTCCAAGGACAAGACGCCGATGTTCGTCTATGGCGTGAACCACAACAGCTATGCCGGCCAGGCCATCGTCTCCGCTGCCTCCTGCACCACCAATTGCCTTGCTCCGGTGGCCAAGGTGCTGCACGACAACTGGGGCATCAAACGCGGTCTGATGTCCACCGTGCATGCCGCCACGGCGACGCAGAAGACCGTGGACGGCCCGTCCAAGAAAGACTGGCGCGGCGGCCGCGGCATCCTGGAAAACATCATCCCCTCCTCCACCGGCGCGGCCAAGGCGGTGGGCAAGGTGCTGCCGGACCTGAACGGCAAGCTGACCGGCATGGCCTTCCGCGTTCCCACCTCCGACGTGTCGGTGGTGGACCTCACGGTGGAGCTTTTGAAACCGGCCAAGTATGAAGACATCTGCGCCGCGATGAAGAAGGCTTCCGAGTCGGGCGAGCTGAGCAAGACGCTGGGTTACACGGACGAGAAAGTGGTGTCCACCGACTTCCGTGGTTGCAGCTACGCTTCCATCTTCGATGCGGAAGCCGGCATCGCCCTGGATGACACCTTCGTCAAGGTGGTGGCCTGGTACGACAACGAGTACGGCTACACCTGCAACATGCTGCGCTTCGCCGAACACATCGCGAAGTAATCGATTCGCGGAAGGGCAGGCCGCGGGAGCGCCCGCGGCCTGCGCCGTGAGGTGTCAGGCATGGAGAGGCTCCATGCCTGACACCTTATCGCAATCAGGAGGGAACCATGTCCGTCATCAAACTCACCGATCTCGATCTGAAGGGCAAACGGGTGTTCATCCGCGCCGATCTGAACGTGCCGGTCAAGGATGGCAAAGTGACCTCGGATGCCCGCATCGCCGCCTCCATGGCCACCATCGAGCATTGCCTGAAGCAGGGCGCGCGGGTCATGGTCACCTCCCACCTGGGGCGGCCCACGGAAGGGGAGTTTTCCGAAGAAAACTCGTTGAAGCCCGTGGCCGACAACATCTCCCAACGGCTGGGCAAATCCGTCCGCCTCATCCGCAACTGGGTGGATGGCGGCTTCGAGGTGGCGGAAGGCGAGCTCGTGGTGCTGGAAAACGTTCGTTTCAACAAGGGCGAGAAAAAGAACGACGACGAGCTGGCGAAGAAATACGCCGCCCTGTGCGATGTCTTCGTCATGGATGCCTTCGGCACCGCCCACCGCGCCGAGGCTTCCACCCATGGTATCGCCAAGTATGCGCCGGTGGCCTGCGCCGGGCTGCTGCTGATGCAGGAGCTGGAGGCTCTGGAAAAGGCCCTGGCCAATCCGGCGCGGCCGATGGTGGCCATCGTCGGCGGCTCCAAGGTTTCCACCAAGCTCACCGTTCTCGAATCCCTTTCGGAAAAGGTGGATCAGCTCGTGGTGGGGGGCGGCATTGCCAACACCTTCATCAAGGCGGCGGGCTACAACGTGGGCAAATCCCTGTGCGAGGATGACCTGGTTCCCACCGCGAAATCGCTGATGGAGAAAATGTCCGCCCGCGGGGCGCGTATCCCCATCCCGGTGGACGTGGTGGTGGGCAAGAAGTTTGACGCCAATGAACCGGCCGTGGTGAAGGACGTCAAGGAAGTGGCCGACGACGACATGATCTTCGACATCGGCCCGAGAAGCGCCCAGGAACTGGCCGACATCATCATGGCCGCCGGCACGGTGGTGTGGAACGGTCCGGTGGGGGTGTTCGAGTTCGACCAGTTCGGCGAGGGCACGAAGAAAATCGCCGAGGCCATTGCCGCCACCCCGGCCTTCACCCTGGCCGGCGGCGGCGATACCATCGCCGCCATCCAGAAATACGGCATCTACGACAAGGTGTCCTACATCTCCACCGCGGGTGGCGCCTTCCTCGAATACCTGGAAGGGAAGAAACTGCCCGCGGTGGCCATCCTGGAAGAACGGGCGCGGGGTTGAGGCAAAGGCGGATCGGGGCGCGCGGGCCGCGGCGCGAGCGGCCGGGCGCCTTTTGCATTTTGAGTGAAGGACGTCAATGCTAAGACGCACCAAAATCGTCGCCACCCTCGGCCCTGCCTGTGACGACCCGAAGGTTCTGGACAAGATGATCGCCGCAGGCCTCGACGTGGTGCGCCTCAATTTCTCCCACGGTACCGCCGAGGACCACATCCGCCGGGCGGAGATGATCCGCTCCTTGGCGCGGGCGCGGGGCAAGACGGTGGGGGTGCTCGCCGACCTGCAGGGACCCAAGATCCGCATCGGCAAGTTCGCCACCGGCTCGGTCACCCTGAAGGCCGGTGACCGTTTCATCCTCGATGCCAACTGCGAGCTGGGCAATCAGGAACGCGTCGGCCTGGACTACAAAGAGCTGCCGCGGGATGTCTCCCGTGGCTCCACGCTCCTCTTGGACGATGGCCGCATTACCATGTGGGTGGAGGAGGTGCGCGGGGATGAAATCATCTGCACCGTTAAGCAGGGGGGCGTGCTGTCCAACAACAAGGGCATCAACCGCCTCGGTGGGGGGCTGTCCGCGCCGGCGCTGACGGAAAAGGATATCGAGGACATCCAGACCGCGGCCGCCTTCAAGGCGGATTATCTCGCCGTCTCCTTTCCCCGCAGCGGCGCCGACGTGGAGCGGGCGCGGCGTCTGTTGCGCGAGGCGGGTGGGCGCGGGCTCATCGTCGCCAAGATCGAGCGGGCGGAGGCGGTGGCGGCCCTGGAGGAAATCATCGATGCGGCGGATGCCATCATGGTGGCGCGGGGCGACCTCGGTGTGGAGGTGGGGGATGCCGCCGTGCCCGGCCTGCAGAAAAGAATGATCCGCATGGCCCGCCAGCAGAACAAGCTCGCCATCATCGCCACGCAGATGATGGAATCCATGATCGAGAACCCCATCCCCACGCGTGCCGAGGTCTCCGACGTGGCCAATGCCGTGCTCGACGGCACGGACGCGGTCATGCTGTCGGCGGAGACGGCCACCGGCAAGTATCCGGTGGAAACCATCGCCGCCATGGACCGCATCTGCGCCGAGGCAGAAAAAGAAGTCGACATTTCCTTCCTCGCCCAATACAAGGTGAAGAAGGTGTTCGAACGGGCGGACGAGGCCATCGCCATGTCCACCATGTTCACCGCCAACCACATCAAGGTGAAGGCCATCTGTGCGCTGACCCAGTCCGGCTCCACCGCCCTCTGGATGTCCCGGCTTCACTCGGAAGTGCCCATCTACGCCTTGACACCCGAAGTCGAAACCCGTAGAAAGTTGACGTTGTTCCGCGGCGTCTACCCCGTCAACTTCAAGACCACGACGAAAGATCGGGAACAGCTCCTGCTGGAGGCGGAAGACGAGCTGCGTCGCCGTGGCGCCGTGCGTGACGGCGACCTGATCATCATCACCTTCGGTGAAGCCATCGGCAAATCGGGGGGAACCAACACCATGCGCATCGTGCGGGTGGGCGATCACAGGAGGGCGTGAATGGCCAACTGCCTTTCCGCCCGGAACGTTTAGTCAAACCCTCAAGGAGAGAACAATGGCACTGATCACCCTGCGCCAACTGCTGGATCACGCCGCCGAGAACGGCTACGGCGTGCCGGCATTCAATGTCAACAATCTGGAACAGATGCGCGCCATCATGGAGGCGGCACACGAGACCAACAGCCCCGTCATCGTCCAGGCTTCCGCCGGGGCGCGCAAATATGCAGGGGCGCCTTTCCTGCGCCACCTGATCCTGGCGGCGATCGAAGAGTGGCCCCACATCCCGGTGTGCATGCACCAGGACCATGGCACCTCGCCCGCGGTCTGCGTCCGTTCCATCCAGCTTGGCTTCTCCTCGGTCATGATGGACGGCTCCCTGCTGGAAGACGGCAAAACCCCCTCCAGCTACGAATACAACGTGGAAGTCACCCGCAAGGTGGTGGAGATCGCCCATGCCTGCGGCGTTTCCGTGGAGGGTGAGCTGGGCTGCCTGGGTTCCCTGGAAACCGGCAAGGCCGGCGAGGAGGATGGCATCGGCGCCGAAGGCACCCTCGACCATTCCAAGCTCCTCACCGACCCCAACGAGGCGGCCGACTTCGTGCGCAAGACCGGCGTGGATGCGCTGGCCATCGCCATCGGCACTTCCCATGGCGCCTACAAGTTCACCCGCCCGCCGACGGGGGACATCCTCGCCATCGACCGGGTGAAGGAAATCCACGCCCGCATTCCCAACGTCCACCTGGTCATGCACGGCTCCTCCTCCGTGCCCCAGGAGTGGTTGAAGATCATCAACGAGTATGGCGGCGACATGGGCGAGACCTATGGCGTGCCGGTGGAGGAGATCGTCGAAGGCATCAAACATGGCGTGCGCAAGGTCAACATCGATACCGACCTGCGCATGGCCTCCACTGGGGCGGTGCGCAAGTTCCTCACCGAAAACAAGAAGGAATTCGATCCGCGCAAATTCCTGAGCGCTGCCACCAAGGCGATGAAGGAAATCTGCAAGGCGCGCTACGAAGCCTTCGGCACCGCGGGTCAGGCAAGCAAGTTCACCAAGATCTACTCCCTCGAGGAGATGTCCAAGCGCTACGAGAAGGGCGAGCTTGATCCCAAGGTCAACTGAAGCTGCTGTCAGGCGGATGTGAAAAACGGCCCGTATGGGCCGTTTTTCTTGGTGCGCCCGGCACGGGCACACTCTTGTGGACGAAAGCCCCACCGTAAGTTGATCACAGCGAGCGAAGCGAAGCGCAACTGCATGGGGGTGACCGAGTGTGGGGAGGAAGCGTGGAGCGAAACTGCGAGCCGAAGAATGTCAGCCCGACCGGCCGCAGAATCATCGTCGCCCCCTTGGCGGGGCCTGCCCCCCCACGGCAGCGCGTTACGGTCCGTGCCGCGGTAACAGTAGCTGCACGTGGCTACGCAGAAAGTCGAGAAACGTTCTCGCCACCACGGACAATTGCTTGCCCCGCAGCCGCACCACGTACCAGTAGCGTTTGATCGGGAATCCCTCGACCTTGAGGATCGTTATCTCCTTCCGGCCCGGATCGAGGCTCAGGGTGCTCTGGGACAGCACCGCCAACCCCAACCCACCGGCGACGGCCTGCTTGATCGCCTCGTTGCTGCCCAACTCCATCTTGATCTTGAGCGGCACGTTCCGCTCCTGAAACACGCGCTCGACAGTCAGCCGCGTGCCGGAACCGCGCTCGCGCACGATGAAGGGTTCGTTGGCCAGATCGGCGAACGCAATGCGCTTGCGCTTTGTCAACGGATGGGAGGCGGGTGCCAGCACCACCAGGGGGTTTTCCAGGAACGGTTCGCACTCGATGTCCAACCCCTCCGGCGGCACGCCCATGATGTAGAGATCGTCCTGATTACGCGCCAGGCGCTCTAGCAGCCGGTCTCGGTTGATCACCTCCAGCGCGATGTCGATGCCCGGATACTGCGCGCAAAAGGGGCCCAGTAGCCGCGGCATGAAGTACTTGGTGGTGGTCACCGCCGCGATCCGCAGCCGACCCTGCTTGATGCCCTTGAGGTCGGCGATGGTCTGCTCGAAGCGGCTCCAGGTCTCCAGCCACTCGGCGCAGGTGGCATAGAGCTGCTCGCCGGCCTCGGTGAGAAAGACCTTCTTGCCGATCTGCTCCAGCAGCGGCAGCCCAACTTCCTCGTGCAGCAGGCGGATTTGCTTCGACACCGTGGGCTGGGTGACGTGCAGCTCCTCCGCCGCACGGGAAAAACTCTTCAGGCGCGCCACGGCCTCGAAGGTCCGCAGCTGGCGCAGGGTGACATGCATCACGGGACGAACCCTCCGCTCATGTATTGCCTAAAGGCTATCATTTTTATGCGAACAATTCATTAGCGGTTTAATCGGCTACTCCCTAGACTCGGCGGCAAGACGTTCAAAGGACGCTCTTTCTACCGACCTCACTCTTAAGGAGTCCGGCCCATGCCACCGACGCTGAGTTCGTTCATTCCAGCTCTCGTCCTCTTCCCGTCCGCCTTGCTTTGGCTGGTCGGTCTCACTCCGGCCGGCTTGGCCAACGCACGCCCCCGCCTGATGGCGCAGATGAACGAGGGCGCCGCCTGGCTCGCGTTCGCCGGTGCCCTCGCGGCGGGGTTTGCCTACCTGTTCGGCACGCCCCACACCTGGGTCCTGTTCTCCCTCGCCCTGCCCGGCGACATCGGCGCCTTCTCCATCGGCACCTACGTCAACAGCGTCACCGTGATCATGCTGCTGCTGGTGTCCTTCGTCGGCGCCATCGTGTCGCGCTATGCGCGCAACTATCTCGACGGCGATCCGAACCAGGGCCGCTTCCACAAGTGGCTCATCCTCACCCTGGCCTCGATCCTGACCCTGATCGTCTCCGGCAACCTGCTGATGTTCTCGCTCGCCTGGATCGTCACCAGCCTGTGCCTGCACCAGCTGCTGATGTTCTACCGGGAGCGGCCGGCCGCGGTGCTCTCGGCCCACAAGAAGTTCATCGCCAGCCGCATCGGCGATGCGAGCCTGCTGCTGGCGATCTTACTGATCGGCTCGACGCTGCACACCCTGGAATTCAACGAAATCTTCGCACGCATGGCCGCCCTGGAGGGCCCGCTGCCTGCGCGTCTGCAAGCTGCGAGCCTGCTGGTGGTGGTGAGCGCGGCGCTCAAGTCGGCCCAGTTCCCGTTCCACGGCTGGCTGATCCAGGTGATGGAAGCGCCCACCCCGGTGTCCGCCCTGCTGCACGCGGGCATCGTCAACGCCGGCGCCTTCCTTGTCATTCGCATGAGCCCGATCATGTCCCACTCCGGCACCGCCATGGCGCTGCTTGCGATCATCGGCCTGGTGACCCTGGCGCTTGCCTCGCTGGTGATGCTGACGCAGACCAGCATCAAGGTCTCGCTGGCCTGGTCCACCACGGCGCAGATGGGCTTCATGCTGCTGGAGTGTGGCCTTGGCCTCTACAGCCTGGCCATGCTGCACCTCGTCGCCCATTCGCTGTACAAGGCCCATGCCTTCCTCGCCTCGGGAAGCGGGGTGGACGCCTTCCGCGCGCCGGCCATCCGCTACGAGGCGAAGGGTTTCCAGCTTGGCCAGCTGCTGCTCGCGCTGATCATCGCCGGCGCCATGACAGCGGGCGTGGGGGCGGCATTCGGCGTAACCTGGCAGCAACAGCCCGCCCTCATCGCCGCCGGCACCATCGTGGCCATCGCCGTGAGCCAGCTCATGCTGCAGACCGCGACCCTACTCGGCAACGCCGCCGCGCTGCTGCGCGCCGTCGGGCTCAGCGCGGTCGTGTCCATCGTCTACTTCATCCTGCACGCGCTGTTCGATCACGCCCTGCACGGCAGCGTGCTGCCCCTGCGCGACGCCGCCGCCGGCTTCCAGGCGGTGCTCGTGCCGCTGACCATCGCCGCGTTCGTCGGCCTGCTCCTGATGCAACAGTTCCTCAAGACCGCACGTTCGAATCTCCGCGACACGCTGTACGTGCATCTCTACAACGGCCTGTACATCGACGTCTACATCACGCGCCTGTTGCAGCGCGTGTGGCCCGCACCGCTTCAACCCGCCCACAACCAGGGAGCCTGAGCATGAAGATGACCGACGCCACCCTCGAAAGGGATTCAGCGGAAGAGCTCAACCGCCGCATCGACGCGGCCTGCGACCGCATCGCCCCATTGTGGCCGCTCAAACACTTCGTCGCGGTCAACCCGTTCTTCGGCCTGCGCGACCTCAGCTTCCAGGACGCCTCCGACACGCTGGCGCGCATCACCGGCGGCAGCCTGTATATGCCGCGCGCCTACTTTCGGGAGCAACTCGCGACTGGCCGCATCACGCACGAAGACATCGAACAGGCGATCGCGCGCTGCGGCAGCCGGCTCGACGTGGCCGCCGTGGAGCGGGCGCTTGCCGTCGAGGCGCCGCAGCCGAAAATGGGCATGGCGTCGGTGAGCGAAGTGCTCGACCGCGTGGAAGGCGGCATCTGGACCCCTTTCGTCACCGATCGCATCAGCCTGCATTGCGCCGCCTATTTCGACCTGGGCCAGGCCATAGTGGGTATGCCGTGGCGCAATCTGTCCCTGTACGCCGCCTGGCGCAAGGCAGCAAGCATCGATCGCAGCCCGGCAATGATGGGGCTCGATCATTTCCGTACTGCCGTCGCCAGCGTGCCCGCGGAACCGCGCGCCGCCATTGCCTGGGCCGTGGCGGAGCTGGACGTGCCCGACGCGGCGGTGGAGCGCTATCTCCATGCCTCGCTTTTGAGCATCGGCGGCTGGGCGGCTTGGACGCGTTATCTGCGCTGGCAGGCGGAGCTGGCCGGACAGCGTGACGACTCTATTGTCGATCTGCTGGCGATCCGCCTGATATGGGACGTGCTGCTGTTCAAGGAAAAGCGCAGCGCGGCGCTGGTCGCGCGCTGGCGCGAGATGCTGGCCGCCAGCATGAGGCCGCCGTCCGCCAAGCGCCAGGCCGCGGCTGAGATCGACCGCATCTTGCTCAACGCGATGGAGATCGGCTTCCAGCGCAGCGTGATCGCCGGGCTTGCCAACCCGACCCTGTCTGCCCCCGCGGCGCGGCCAGCGGTGCAGGCAGCTTTCTGCATCGACGTGCGCTCCGAGGTATTCCGCCGCTCGCTGGAGACAGTGGCGCCCGCGGTGCAGACCATCGGCTTCGCCGGCTTCTTCGGCATCTTTATCGAACACGTGCCGCTGGGCGCCAGCACCGGCCGCAGCCACGTGCCGGTGATTTTCAAGCCCGCCTATCGCATCCATGACCGGGTCAAGGGCGGCGACGCCGCGACCCTGCTCGAGCAGCGGCGCCAGCGCATCGGCCGGTCCAAGGCATGGAAGGGTTTCAAGCTGTCGGCCTCGTCCTGCTTCACCTTCGTCGAGGCCGCCGGCCTGAGCTACGGTCCCAGGCTGCTCAGCGACAGTTTTGGCTGGACCCGGCCGGTGCCCGATCCCCACCGCCAGGGGCTCGCCCGGCAGGACATCGACCGCATCGGCCCGACCCTGGAGGCCGTGCCCGAGGCGCAATGTTGCACGCTCCCCGCCGCTTCCGGCATCCCCCAGGCCGATCGGCTCGACCATGCCGAGCGCATCCTGCGCGCCATGGCCATGACCGAGAACTTCGGTCGGCTGGTGCTGTTGGTCGGCCACGGCAGCACCACGGTGAACAACCCCCATGCCACCGGCCTCGACTGCGGCGCCTGCGCCGGCCAGACCGGCGAGGTCAGCGCCCGCGTGGTGGCTGCGCTGATGAACGACCGGGCGGTGCGCCGAGGCCTGCGCGAGCGGGGCATCGACATCCCAGAGGACACCTGGTTCGTCGCCGGCCTGCACGACACCACCACGGACGAGGTGCGCCTGTTCGACACCGACGAGGTGCCCGCCGCCTTGGCACCGGACCTCGCCCAACTGCGCCAGTGGCTGGAGCAGGCCGGCGACCTCGCGCGCATGGAGCGCGCTGCCATGCTGGGCATTGGCAACCTGCCCGATGATCGCGTGGCGGCAGATGTGCGCCAGCGCAGCCGCGACTGGTCACAGGTGCGGCCGGAATGGGGGCTGGCCAACAACGCCGCCTTCATCGCCGCGCCGCGCGCGCGTACCGCCGGCATGGACCTCGGCGGCCGTGCCTTCCTGCATGAGTATGTCTGGCGGAAGGACGAGGGCTTCAAGATCCTGGAGCTGATCATGACCGCGCCCATGGTGGTGGCGAACTGGATCAACATGCAGTACTACGGCTCGGTGGTGGACAACCGGCGCTTCGGCAGTGGCAACAAGGTGCTGCACAATGTGGTGGGCGGCGCCATCGGTGTGCTCGAAGGCAACGGCGGCGATCTTCGCGTGGGCCTGCCCATGCAGTCGCTGCACGACGGCCAGCGCTGGGTGCACGAACCGCTGCGCCTTTCCGTGTTCATCGAAGCGCCGGAAGCGGCCATGGACGACATCATCAGTCGCCACGAGATGGTGCGGCAGCTGGTGGAGAATGGCTGGCTGCACCTGTTCCGCATCGCTGACGATGGCGTTGTCTACCGACGCGTATCCAAGGCGGATTGGCAACGGGTCTGAGGCAGCGCACCATGCCGGCCAGCGAAAAGCCGACCCCCATCAGCGTTTATGCCGGGGCCGAGATCGCGCTGCTGACCCAACACGGTAAGCAGCGGGTGATTGCACCGGTACTGGAGGATACGCTGGGCTGCCGCGTGCGCCATGTCGATGGCTACGACACCGACCTGCTGGGCACGTTCACGCGGGACATCCCCCGCTTCGGCACGCAGGTGGAAGTGGCGCGAAAAAAGGCGCGCCTCGCCATGGAACTGGCGGGCTTGCCCTTTGGGCTGGGCAGCGAAGGGGCCTTCGTTCCCGATCCCTTCCTCGGCATGGCGCCGTGGAACGTGGAAGTGATCGTGTTCATCGACTATCCGCGCAATCTGGAGGTCGTCGGAATGGCGGAGAATCGGGGGAACTTTCACCACCTGCTCACCCACGATTGGCCGGCGCTCGAGGCCTTCGCGCGCGAGGTCGGTTTCCCGGAACAGCAACTGGTCGTGCGCCCCCGCGACGCGCACGATCGGCGCATCCGTAAAGGCATTCAAACCTGGCCCGAACTGGAAGCGGCGTGGGCCTGGGCCGTGTCGGAAGCGGACAATGGTCTGGCCTTCGTCGAGACCGACGGCCGGGCCCATGCCAACCCCGCCCGCATGGCAAATATCGCCGTGGCGGCGGCGGATCTGGCGGCGAGGCTAGCGTCGCGCTGTCCCGCCTGCGGCACACCCGGTTACTGGAGGGTCGAACGGGTAGCCGGCCTGCCCTGCGCGGATTGCGGCGCGCCGACCGGGGAAACCCGTGCCTGGGTTTACGGCTGCCTGAAGTGCACGCAGCGCGAGACACGACCACTGAGCGGCCCCAGCCACGCCAATCCCGGTCGCTGCGATGTGTGCAATCCCTGATCCCGGTTCCTGCGGGTCCCCTGCCGGGGGGCCTCGCCCGCGTTCCCATGCTTTCGGCCATTGCCACCCCGCGATCCACCGTGACCGGCCGTCGCTGTCCCATGGGTTAAAGGCGAAAGAGGCTCTATCCCGCTGAAGAGCCTTTTTCTCGTGGCCCCTCTCACCTTCTCCTGCGCTGGCTCCCAGGACATGCCGTGGCGCGAACTCCTCGAAAGGAACGTCGCCTTCTGGCTTGGCACCTGATCCCTCCCGGCGCCCTCGTCCCGCCACCGATGCATCTACCTCGTCTTATCGTTCCCATAAAAAATTAAGACTGTTGTCTATCGTTTGACGCCTCTAGTATTGAGCGCGTCACCTCGGAGAGGCATTCAGAATGCTCTCAGAGTGTCTTTCCGCCCCATGCATCAACAATAAGCAAAGGGCGCCTCTACCATGACAGAACGCCGATAGCAAGTTATGGATCATGGTTAATGCCCGGCGTTGGCGCCGCCAGGTAGGGGCGGGCAAGAAAACGCCCGCCGACCGCGTGGTGGCGAACATGGACCACTCTGATCAAGGGACCTTGACGCAGTGGACAAGCTGACACTCCTGCTCCCGGCCCTGCCCTTGCTCTCGGCGCTGCTGATCGCGCTGCTGCGCGATCGGCCGCGCCCCGTGATCGCGCGCCTGAGCGTCGCCTTCAGCGGGCTCACGCTCGTGCTGGGCATCGCCTCGCTGCTGGCCTACCTGGCAGCGCCAAAGCCGCAGTGGGTGGCGTCGAGTGCGGGCTGGGGCAGCCTCTACTTCGATCCGCTTGCCCACCTCATGGCGTTGATGGTCGCGGGCATCAGCCTGGTGGTGCATGTCTATTCCGTACGCTACATGGCCGAGGAGCCGGGCTATGCGCGCTTCTTTGCGTTGCTGGACCTGATGGCGGCGGCGATTCTGCTCATGGTGGCGGCGGGGGACCTGATCACCCTGCTCATGGCCTGGCATCTCATCGGCGTGGTGCTGTATTTCCTGCTGGGCCATGACCTGCGGCGGCCGGCGGCGAGCCGCTACGCTTTCTGGTCTTTCTTCACCTACCGCCTCGGCGACCTGCCGTTGGTGCTGGCGGCGGTCCTGCTGTATCAGGCCTACGGCCTGCTGTCGCTGCCGGCGCTGTTCGAGCGGATCGGCGCCGACCCCAATGGGCACACGGTGCTGGGCATGCCGCTACCCACTGTCGTCGCCTTTCTGGTGGCGCTTGCCGCCTTCGCCCGTTCGGCGCAGTTCCCGCTGCACACTTGGCTGCCCTACACCATGGAAGGCCCCACACCGGTGTCGGCGCTGATGCACGCCGGCATCGTTAATGCCGGCGGCTTCCTCCTCAATCGCTTTGCGCCGGTGTTCGTACATGCCGGCGAGGTGCTGCACCTGGTGTTCATCGTCGGCCTGATTACCGCCATCCTCGGCTCGGTTCTGATGCTGATCCAGAACGACATCAAAAAATCGCTCGGTTATTCGACCATGGGCCAGATGGGCTTCATGTTCGTCGAATGCGGCGTCGGCGCGTTCTCGCTCGCCATCTACCATCTCATCGCCCATGGCCTGTTCAAGGGCACGCTGTTCCTCGGCGCCGGCAGCGTCATCGGCAATGCCCGACGCCACGACAACGTGCCCCACGACGAGCTCTACACCTTCGTCGTCGAACGCAAGGCGGTGGTCTCACGGCTGCCGTGGGTGCTGGCGGCGGTCATCACGCTGGCCGTGCCCTTTTTGATCCTGGGCCTGTCCCACTGGCTGGTGGACCGCGATTTCGTTGGCCGCCAAGGGGCGCTGATCCTGCTGTTCTTCGGCTGGGCGACCGGCGCGCAGCTGCTGTTCGCCACCTACCGCCTGGGTGCCGACAGCGCGTGGCGGCTGATGGCGATGATCATCCTGTCCCTCATCATCGTGGTGGCCGGCTACACCATCATCGGCCACGCCTTCGAGCTGTTCCTTTACCCGGATCGGGCAGTGAGCGATCGCCTCTACGCTGCGGCGAGCATACCGATTGGTACCTTCGAGGTGCTGGTGGCGCTGCTCACGGTGGGCATCGTCGTGGGCTGGCTCGTCACCTACTACGCCAGCGCCAGTAACCGCTCCCCCGGCGGCAAGGTGTCGGCCCTGCGGCTCACCTTCTATTCCCTCCTTTCACGCGAGCTCTACGTGGCCGATGTCTACGCCTGGCTCACCCAGGCGGTGCTCGGCCTGTCCGCGCGGCTCAACATCTGGCTGAAGGGGGTGTGACATGACGCTGCTCCTCGCCGCTGGCCTCTTCTTGCCGTTGTTTCCGCTGAGCATCCTCTTCAACGCCGCGCTCACCTTGGTGCGCCATCCGCTGGCGCGCAGCGTGCTCATCCTGGCGTGGCCGCAAATCGGCGTGCTGCTGCTGCAGAATGCGCCGCAGCCGGTGCCGGCCGCCTTCACCTACTGGGCGCTGGCGACCTCCGCGCTCTACGCCCTGCGCCTGCTCACCGTGCGCGACCTCGGCCTGTGGGCGGGTTTCCTGGCGAGTTCGGCGCTGGCGCTGACCTGGGGCCTGGCGGCGCAGGGGGAAATGGCCAGGCTGCACCAGTTCGCGTTCTGGCTCAGCCTGCCGGCGGCGCTGCTGGCGTTGCTTGTCGCCCCGCTGGCGCGGCGTCTAGGCGCGGCCTATGCCGGCTTGCCGGGCGGCCTCGCCGGTCGTCTGCCGCGGCTTTCCGCGCTGCTGGTGGTGATCGCGCTGGCGGCAGTGGCCACGCCGCCCTTTCCGGGTTTCTTCGCGCTGCTCGGTTTGCTGCACGCGCTCGCCGGCGCGGCCGTCCTCGCCGTGCTCGCGATCTGGCTGGTGTGGGGCTGGGCGGCGACCCGTTTGCTGCAAGGCTTCGTGGCCGGTGACGAATACCCGGGTCCGGCCGCCGACCTCGGCGGCGCCGCCGCGCTGGCGTATTTTGGTGCCCTTGGCGTGTTCGCCGCCGCCGGCCTCTATCTGACAGGGGGTGGACTGTGAGCCTCTCCCTGGGACGCCGCCTCAAGATTCGCGCCATGGTGCAGGTGGCGGGGGAGCCCATCCCTTATTTCTGGCCCATGCGCACCTTCATCCACCATAACCCTCTGCACGGCCTGGAGCACCTACCGTTTGCGCAGGCGGTGGCCCAGGGCGAGCGGCTGTTCCGGGCGCGCGGCTACCTGCCCCGCGCCCTGCAACAGCGCTACCTGGCCGAGGGCAAGGTGGATGCCGGCGTGCTGGCGCGGGAGGTGAAACGCTTCGTCGCGGAGGTGGCGCCGATTCCCGGGCTTGACCTGCAGCGCCTGCTGATGAGTTTGCTCACGAAGGAGGCCCAGGAAATCGGCGCCGCGCCCTCGCTTGCCAGCGCGGGCGACATTCACGCCTCGCTCGCAGGCCGCTCCCTGCCGCCGGCCGCGATCACGCCTGCGGCGCTGGCGGCGCGGGTCCGCGCCGCCATGCCGCCGGGCCGACCGGTGTACACCCTCGTCGACCAGCTGTTCGGCACTGACATTGGCGCGACCCTAGACGAGCTGGTGATCAGAAGTTGTCTCGACTTTTTCGACGAAGGCCAGTCGGTGTGGCAGATGCCGGGGCGCGAGCGGGGCCTGTTCGCGGCCTGGAGCGCGGTGGCCCGCCACAACCTGCGGCTGTTCATCCGCGGCCTGCACATCAAACAGATCCTGGCGGTCGACGACAGCCCCGAGGGTCTCATCAGCCACGTGATGGAAGAGCTGGGCGTTCCCGAGGACGACTGGACCGACACCTTCACCTGCGAGCTCACCCGGCTGCACGGCTGGGCTGGATTCATCCGCTGGCGTGCCGGCGCCAAGCATTACCACTGGAGCCGCAGCTGCCCGGCCGACCTAGTGGATTATCTCGCCATCCGTCTGGTACTGGCCCTGGCGCTGCTGCGCGAGCACGCCCAGCGCAGAAACACGCCGGCGACCCTGCCGGCGCTGGCACGCTTTGTCGAGGAACACCCGGAGGAAGCCTGGCTGCGGCGCGAGTTTCATGGCGGCCATGTGCTGCCGGAACTGGCGCACGCGGTCGAGGAGGCACTCGCCGACGGTCGCCGAAAGCGTCTTTCCCGCCTGCTGCCCGTCTATGTCGCCCGCAAACGGGAACACGAAGCCTGCTACTGGGCCGCGCGTCTGCGACAGCTGGCGGCCCAGGCGGGCCAGGGGGAGGCGCTGATTGAGCTCGATGCGGACGGCATCGAGCGCCTGTGCGCCACCCTCGTCCGCTTTGAGGCGGCGGAGGGCCCGATGTGGCTGGCCGCAGCGGAAGCGAAGTACAGGAATCGGCTGCTGGCCGGGCTGAACCTCGCACCTGCCCCGACGCGGGACAAACGCCCGTTTGCGCAGGTGCTGTTCTGCATCGATGTGCGCTCCGAGCGCATCCGCCGCCATCTGGAGAAGGTGGGCGACTATCAGACGTTTGGCATTGCCGGCTTTTTCGGCGTACCGTTGAGCTTCATCGGCCTGGATAAGGGCAGCGAGACCCATCTCTGCCCAGTGGTGGTCACGCCCAAGAACCTGGTGCTGGAGCTCGCCATCGCGCGCAGTGCCGATCAGGAGGCCTTCGTCTCGGTGTTGGAACAGGTCGTCCACGACCTGAAGGCTTCGATCCTGTCGCCCTTCATCACGGTGGAGGCCATCGGCCTGCTGTTCGGCCTGGACATGTTCGGCAAGACCCTCGCGCCCTTGACCTACAACCGCTGGCGTAGCCGCCTGCAGCCGGACAAGCCGGACAGCCGCCTGATGCTGGACAAGCTCTCACGCGAGCAGGCTGACTCGATCATCCGCTCATTGCAGCGGGCGATGATCGTGAGGGCCGTCGGCCGCGAGCTCAACATCCAGCGCGAGGCACTCACCGACGACATGATCCGCGAGCTGCGCGAGGTGGCGCTGGGTAACCGCACGGGGCCGACCAACTTCGCTGCGGCCTTTGGGCTAAATGCCGAGACCGAAGAGAGGTTCATCGCCCGCCTGCAGCAGGTGTACCGCATCAATCGCGGCTATGCGCAGATCCAGCTGGAGCGCCTGGGGCGGATCGGATTCAGTCTGGACGAGCAGGTGCACTTCGTCAGCACCGCGCTGCGCTCCATCGGTCTCACCTCCGGCTTCTCCCGCTTCGTGCTGCTGGTCGGCCACGGCAGCACCTCCGAAAACAACCCCTATGAGTCGGCGCTGGACTGCGGCGCCTGTGGTGGCAACCACGGCATCGTCAACGCGCGGGTACTGGCGCAGATGGCGAACAAGCCGGCGGTGCGCGAGCGCCTGCGCGCCCAGGGCATTGCCATTGCCGACGACACCTGGTTCATCCCCGCCTTCCACAACACCACCACCGACGAGCTCCGGCTCTATGACCTCGACTTGCTGCCGCCAAGCCACCTGCTCTACCTCGAGCGGCTCAACAACGGTCTGCAGGCCGCGTCGCGCCTGGCCGCGGCGGAGCGCATGCCGACGCTGGAGCCGACGCAAAACGGGCACAGCAGCGATCCGGCGCGTGCCTTTCGCGAGGCGCGCCGCAATGCCCTGGACTGGTCGCAGGTGCGGCCGGAGTGGGGCCTGTCTGGCAATGCCGCCTTCGTCATTGGCCGCCGCCATCTCACCGCAAAGCTCAACCTCGACGGCCGGGTGTTCCTGCATTCCTACGACCATCGCTGCGATCCGAAGGGACGCCTGCTGGAAAACATCCTCTCCGGCCCGCTGGTGGTGGGCCAGTGGATCAACATGGAGCACTACTTCTCCACCGTGGACAACGCCCACTACGGCAGCGGTAGCAAGGTCTACCACAACGTTGCAGGACGCTTTGGTGTCATGACCGGCAACCTCTCGGACCTGCGCACCGGGCTGCCGGCACAGACGGTGCTCAAGGACGGCGCGCCCTACCACCAGCCACTGCGTCTGCTGACCCTGATCGAGGCGCCCTTCGAGCACGCCCGGCGGGCGATCGAGGCCGTCAGCAACGTCCGCACTCTTGTCTATAACGGCTGGGTGCGCATGGCCGTCGTCGACCCGGACACCCAGACGCTGCATGTGTTCGAGGACGGCGCATGGCAGCAGCACGGCGTGCTCACCCCCGACACCGCCATCGAAACCCAGGAGCGCTCTCTATGACCAACCTCAACCTCAGTCCCCTCAAAAAGCTGGAAATCATCATCGAAGGCGCGCATAAGGAGTTCGCCACCGACCTGCTGGACCGCGCCGGCGTGACCGGTTACACCATCGTCGGCAATCTCTCCGGCAAGGGCCGGCACGGATTTCACGAGGGCCACCTCATGTTCAACGAGGACGCCGTGCTGATCATGATCATCGTGGCCGTTCCCGCGGAACTGGTGGAGCCGATCCTGGAAGGTTTCGCGCCGTTTTTCGACAAGCACTCGGGCGTGTTCTTCATCTCCGACATCCAGGTCACGCGCCTGGTGAAGTTCAAGAGTTGACCGGCCTCCCCTCTGGACTCGGCGAGCCATCCCGAGGATGGCGTCGGGTCTCGTCACCTGAGAGACACGGTGGCACGGTGAGCCTGAAACGCTGAACCACGGAGCCGCTATCGCTGTGCGGGAAAGAGAGCACCGAACACGGAGGCCAGTCAGGAAACCCAATGAGCTCAGGAACGGGTAACGCGCCGGTTGGACCGCGTCACTGGTCGCGGTTGCGGCAGCTGCATGATCCGCTCCGCTTCGTTCAGCACGAAATCGTGAAAGGCCTGGGCGATGGGCGACATGCGCTTGCCGCTACGGTGGACCAGGTACCACTCCTTCATGATCGGAAAGCCCTCCACGCTCAGGAGGGCGATGCGGTTGAGCGCCAGCTCGAATTCCAGGGTGTACAGCGACACGATGCCGAGGCCCAGGCCGGCCATCACGGCATGCTTGATGGCCTCGTTGCGGCTCATTTCCATCGAGGTGTTGAGCTTGAGGCCGCGCTGCTGGAAGAAGCGTTCGACCGCATTGCGTGTGCCCGAGCCGCGCTCACGGAGGATGAAGTTCTCTTCCACGAGGCGGCTCAACGGAATGCGGGAGCTGCCTACCAGCGGATGGTCGGGGGGTGCGATGATCACCAGGGGATTCGGCATGAAGGCCTGCGCCTGCACTTCGATGTTGTCGGGCGGTGTTCCCATGATGGCCATGTCCGGCACGTTGTCGTGCAGTTGTCGCACGAGCTCCTCGCGGTTGGTGACCTCGAGATGCACCTGGGTGCCGGGATGGCGCTTGGTGAATGCCGCGAGGAGATAAGGGGCGAAGTACTTGCCGGTGCTGGTGACGGTGAGCGCCAAGGTGCCGCGTTTGACGCCCTTCATGTCGTCCAGTACCGACTCGAGGTCACGGAACTGCTGGGCGATGGCGCGGCTGAAGGCGTAGACCTCCTTGCCCGCCTCGGTGAGAAAGATCTTCTTGCCCATCTGCTCGAACAGGGGCAGGCCGACTTCTTCTTCCAGCTGCTTGATCTGGGTCGAGACGGCGGGCTGGGTCAAATGCAGCTCCTCCGAGGCGCGGGTGAAGCTGGAATGGCGCGCCACCGCTTCGAGTACGCGCAGCTGGCGAAACGTCACGTTCATGACCGAGTCCTTTCTGACTGAGTGAAATCATTCATAAAGATGAATGGAAACGATAAGAATTATTCATTTTTGATTATGCACTTATCTCCCTATAGTTGGCAACAAACGCTTATTCAGCGCAAGTGCCCGACCAACGGTAGCTAATGATCAACTTCTGAACCATAAGGCAATCGGATATGAGCCAAGCGACTGCAACCCCCCCGGGTGAAGCCCTCAGCGGCCGAGAAGCGGCTCTCGCCCGCCGCCGCGCGCTCTCCCTCAAAGGGAAGGGCGCCACCCCAGGCCCCATCACCAGCGGACCGGCAAGCGCCACCGCGGTCCGACTTGCCGCGCGCAACAGCGCCGCCGCGCCGGTCGCAGCCAACCCGGCCGCGCCTACAGCCGGCGAAAACGCCGACGCGGCAAGCTGTGGCTGCCAGCATGGCGAGCCCCTCTCCGCCCGCGTCGAGGAAGCCCGTCCTGCCGCGAATCTCACGCCTCTCCCGCTCTCCCCGGCGCGCCAGCGCCGCATGGAACAATCTCTGAGAGGGCGCGGCGACGCACCCCCCAGCCGCCCCTGCGGCCGGGTACGCCCGCAGCCGACGAAGGTGGAAATCGGCACCACGTTGGCCGGCACCCCCGTGACCGGCAGCCAGGTGGAGCGCACCTCACGCGTCACCGGCAACGAGGCCGGCACCTGCCGTACCATCACCGGCACCGAATACGTGGGCGCGGAGCAGTTCCGCGACTTCTGCGGCACGCTGCCCGAGCCGTCGCCGGCCAAGGTGGGTGTGACCAGCACCAGCCGCGGCCACCGTGTGACCGGCACCCAGGTGGGCCGCAGCAGCAAGGTCACCGGCGACGAATACGGCACGTGCAAGCGCGTGACCGGCACCGAATACCTGGCGGCGGAGCAGGTCCGCGACTTCTGCGGCACCGCCCCTGAGCCGGGTGCCCAGCCCGCGATCAGCGGGCAGAATGAGGAGGGAAACGCCCCAAAAAAGGTGGAAGTCAGTCACACGAGCGCTGGCGCAAGGGTGACCGGAACCCTACTGGGTCGTTCACCGAGCCTTACCGGCGTTGAGCAGGGCTCCTGCAAGCGTGTGACTGGCACCGACTACATCCCCAGCGAAGAGTTCGTTTCCTTCTGCCGCGAGCAACCTTACCAGCCGCCGGCCAAAGTGGGCGTGTCGCGCACCATCAAGGGTCAGGTCGTGACCGGCGCCCAGGTGGGCCGGTCGGTCCGGGTCACCGGCGACGAATACGGCGCGTGCAAGCCGGTGACCGGCAGCGCCTACATCGGCGCCGAGCAGTACGCGGAGTTCTGCGCCGCGCGTGCCGCGGCGGAAGCCATCAACCGCGCCCGTCTGGGCCGCAGTCCGGCGGTCACCGGCATCCAGCCCGGTCCCGACAGCAAGCTGACCGGCAACGCGCGCGGCGCATGCCAGCCGGTCAGCGGCACGCCCTACGTGGGTGAGGACCAGAGCGCCGAGGCCTGCGGCACGCCGCCCGCACCGAGGGTGTCAAGCGGCTTCTCCATCACCACGCCGGCGCGCATGGCGCGCAACAGCGAGGTCCGACGCATCACCGGCAGCGCCTACGGCGACAACGGCCGCATCACCGGGCCCATGGCCCGTGCCGTGGGCCTAGTCTCCGGCACGCCGGAGTTCCGCTACAGGGATGAAACGGCATCCGCCGCCCCCTCACGCCGCCCCGACGGTCAGGTGGATCGCATCACCGGCGAAGGCCGAGCGCGCCAGATCACCGGTGACGCCTGGGACCGGAACGACCGCGTGACCGGTACCGAAGGTCGTTCCGCCCAGAGCCGCAATCCGACGCTACGGGGCGCCTGGCGGGGTGGCGGCCTGAGCGCCCGCGACCACCGCGAAGCGGAACGTCCGACGCCCGCCCCCAGTCGCATCACCGGCAGCAGCGGCAATACCGAGGCCGGGGCACTCGTCACCCTGTCCGGAGGCGCCCGGGGCTGAACGGTTTGGCGAGGACGACGCTGCATGAACACCCGTCAACGCATGGCAGCGCTGCGCGGCCGTCAGGCGGCCCCTGCCACCGCCCCTGTCGGCATGGCTGTACGCACTGCACCCAGCTCCGCTGCGGCATTGCCGGGCTGGCCACAACGGCCAAGCTTCTGCCCGCCCGGCATGGAGGTGCGCGCCGGCGAATGCGTGAGCAGCGCGTGCAGCCCGCGCGCCCATCCGCTGATCGACGCTGCGCGCAATGCGGAACTGGCCGAGTACGAACGCGCCGTACGCGCCCGCTTCGACGCCATCGTTCCCATCCTGAAGGCCATCGCCGCACAGCAACACGAGGCGGGTTTCGAGCAGCGCGCGCAGCAGATCGCCCGGGAGCGCCTTGGCTTCGAACTGCCGGCGGACGTGCTGGGTGACGCCTGGGTGACCACCCTGGACATGCGCAAGCTATACGGATACAGCGTGCTGCAGACCTATTACGCGCTGGCTCGTGAACAGGCCGCAGGCGAAAACCGCCGCGAAGACGCGGAGGCCATGCAACGCTTCTTCATCGAATGCGGCTTTCATGAAGTGGATATCAGCCCCTGTGCCGATGGCCGCCTCAAGGGCTTGCTCCAGTTCGTGCTGCGCCTGCCCCTGCACTCGGTACGCCTCAAGTCCTATGCCGGCGCCCTGTTCGACGTCGAAATGAACGTGAAGCAGTGGATCGAGACCGAATTGCGCCGCTTCCGTGAAGGTGTGCCGACCCTGTCGGATGCCGGCACGCGCTACCTGAAAATCGCGGTCTACCACTTCAGCAGCTCGGACCCGCAGCACGAAGGCTGCGCGGCCCACGGCAGTGATGATCGCAAGGCGGCCCAGGGGGCCCTCGACCGCCTGGCGGCCTTCCGCACCGCGATCGAAAACGGGTTCTGCTGCGGCGCCTCGGTGGCGACATTGCTCATCGGCGTGGACACCGACAACGACGCGATCAGGGTACACGTGCCGGATGCCCAGGGCGAGATGAGCGTGGACTGCTTCGTGGACAACCTGAGCGTGTACCGCCGGACCGCCGACATGGCCGCCTCGCAAGCGGCGAGCAGTGTTACCGCCGCCATCGACGAGGCCGCCCGCGCCGCCGGCCGCAGCATGCCGGAGCCTGGCATGCGCCGCCTGATCGCGCGGCTGCTCACCAACAATCTGTCGCAGATCGATTACGTCTGCGCGCAGCACAACGGCCGCTATGCCGACATCGGCCATGCCGAGCGCCTGATCAACATCGGCGACAGCTTCGACGGGCTGCATCTGCGCAACCTCGCCTACTTCGGTCACCTGTACACCATCGAGGAGGGTGCGGCCGACCTAGACGTGGGCATCAGGATTTTCAGCAAGCTGAACGTGATCCACGGCCTGCCCATCCCGATCGCGATCCATTACCGCTACGACGAGCGGGTCCCGGGTTCGCGCGAGCGCGCGGTGGCCCGCTGCCGCCGCATCAAGGCGGCGATCGAGACGCGCTACCCGGAGCTTGCCAGGCAGGGTTTGCTCGTCTGCGGCATGACGGTGCAGGGCAAGCAGCCGGGCAGCGTGCAGGAAAGCGTTCCGGACATGGATACCAGCGCGAATGGACATTGAGGTGAAGCAATGAAGATCATGCAAGTGGAGAAAACACTGGTTTCGACCAACCGCGTGCGTGAACTGGGTCACCGCCCCCTTCTCGTGGTGCGTGAAAAAGCGGGCGGCGCCCGCCAGGTGGCGGTGGATGCCGTGGGCTGCGTCCCGGGCGATTGGGTGATCTGCGTTGGCAGCTCCGCGGCGCGCGAAGCGGCCGGCGCCAAGGACTTCCCGAGCGACCTGACCATTATCGGCATCATCGACCACTGGCAGGAGCACTGACATGGAGATCATGCGCGTGGTGTCGTCTCTGGTGTGTACCCGGCGCATTCCCGGTCTGTTCAACGCCTCGCTGCGCGTGCTGGCGGACGAGAAGGGCAAGCTCTCCGTGGCGGTGGACCCGGTGGGCGTGCCGGAAGGGAAATGGGTTTTTACCGCCGGTGGCTCGGCCGCCCGCTACGCCACCGGGGATTACAGGGTTCTCACCGACTTGACGATCCTGGGGATCATCGATCAGTGGGATGCGGCGGAAGAACGCCGTGAGGAAAGCAAGGCAGTTTCATCAACCGTGTAAAGGAGAAATATCATGGCAAGCGCAATGACGGGCATCGCCCTGGGAATGATTGAAACGCGTGGTCTGGTGCCGGCGATCGAAGCCGCCGACGCGATGACCAAGGCCGCGGAGGTGCGGCTGATCGGCCGCCAGTTCGTGGGCGGCGGCTACGTGACCGTAATGGTGCGTGGCGAGACCGGTGCGGTGAATGCCGCGGTGCGCGCCGGGGCGGATGCCTGCGAGCGCGTCGGGGATGGCCTCGTCGCCGCCCATATCATTGCCCGCGTCCACAGCGAGGTGGAAAACATTCTGCCGACCGCTGCCGCGGCCTAAAGGGAATTGAAGGCAAACTTTTATGAAGGAGATGAAAATGGCTAACGGAATGACTGGCATTGCCCTGGGCATGATCGAAACCCGCGGTCTGGTTCCGGCGATCGAAGCCGCCGACGCGATGACCAAAGCCGCGGAGGTGCGGCTGATCGGCCGCCAGTTCGTGGGTGGCGGCTACGTGACCGTGATGGTACGTGGCGAGACCGGTGCGGTGAATGCCGCGGTGCGCGCCGGGGCGGATGCCTGCGAGCGCGTGGGGGATGGCCTTGTCGCCGCCCATATCATTGCCCGCGTGCATGGCGAGGTGGAACGCATCCTGCCCACGGAGCCGACCGCCGGCGGCGCCGGGCGCGATGGCGATGTGACCGGCCTTGTCGTGTAGAGCAAGAGGGCGGCATGGCAATCGATCCACGGCTGTTGGGCTATCTGAACCGGGCATTGAGCCACGAAATGGCGGCGGTACTGCAATACATGGCGCAGTCCCGGCTCTGTGACCAGTGGAAAATGAGCGAGTACTGCGCCCATTTCCGGGAGGACGTCACCGAGGAAATCGGCCACGTCGAAAGCCTGATCGATGCGATGGTCAAGCTCGGCGTCGCGCCGAACGCCACCCAGCTGCCCCCGGTGCGGCTCGGACGGTCACTGCACGAATTGATCGCCATTGACCGCATGCTGGAAGTGGAGGCAATCCGCCTGTACGAGGAAGCCGCAGCCTACTGCGCGCGCGTGCGGGATTTCGCCCATCACCAGCTGTTCACGGGGATCCTGGGCGACGAACTGGCGCACCTTGATGAACTCGCCAGGATGGAAGCCGAGTTACCCGAAAAGGAGCAGCGCTATGCCTGACGACAGCGACCCGATCCCGAACTGGCAGCGACATGACCTGCCGCCGATGCTGAGCCGGCGCTTCGAATTCCGAAGCTATGCCGAGACCCGGCGCTTCCTCGATGCGGTGGCCAAGTTATCGGAAGAAACACAGCACTACCCGAATCTGACTTTTGGCAAGAACTACGTCAGTGTGACCCTCGACGCCGACGGCAAGAAGATCGGTGCAGAGATCATTGCCCTGGCGCAGCGCATCGACGCGCTGGCGGTGCCGGAGGAGTAGACGCCATGACCGCCCTGCGCATCGCGCTCGCGAACCAGAAGGGCGGGACCGGCAAGACCACTCTGGCGGTGAATCTCGCCGCCGGTCTGCAGCGTCGCGGACCGACGCTGCTTTTGGATGCAGACCCGCAGGGCTCCGCCAGCCATTGGATGCGGGTGGGGGGTGCCGCCGGCGATCTGGCACCGGTGCAGCGCGTGGTTGCTGAAGAAGTGCGGACGAAGATCGGGCAGGCCGCGCAGCATCACCGCTACGTGCTGGTGGACTGCCCGCCCCATCTGGAATCCGGCGTGCTGCGGGAGGTGATGCAGGCGGTTGACCTGCTGCTGGTACCGGTGCAGCCGTCGCCGCCCGACCTGTGGGCGAGCGTCGACATGATCGCGGCGGTACAGGAGGCGCGGCGGGGCAATGCGCGGCTCAAGGCGTATTTGGTGCTCAACCAGCTCGACCGGCGCAATGCGCTGTCGCGAGCCATGCACCAGGCCCTGGCGGAGTTCGAGGTCCCGGTGCTTAACAGCGGCCTGGCGCGGCGCGCCGCTTACCGCAACGCAGCGCTGGAAGGCAGCAGCGTCTATGGCCTGGGCAAGCGGGGTGGTGCCGCTATCCAGGAAGTGGAATCCATCATCAACGAGGTCTTGAGATCATGAGCAAGCTATCGAACAAGCTGGCAGCCGGCGTGCGCAAAGTGAAGGCGAAACAGGAATCACCGCCTGCCGCATCGGCCCCGCCCCAACCCGAAGCCGGCCGAGAAGCCAGACCCGCCGCGCAACGGCGGTCAGTCCCCTCCGAACTTCATCCGGCGCGCATCTGGCCGGACTGATCCACGTCCCTGATTCCTCAAGGCCACCGGAGCCGAGCCAAACATGGCCGTGGCGAGAACCGCCTGGCTAAGCCGGGCGTTGCCCTTCCTCGACTGGTTCCCGATGACGCGCGCGAGCCTGCGCGCGGACCTGCTCGCTGGCATCACCGTGACCCTGGTACTGGTGCCGCAGAGCATGGCCTACGCCCAACTGGCCGGCCTGCCTGTCGTGTATGGGCTGTATGCCGCCTTCGTACCGGTGATCGTCGCCGCCCTGTGGGGTTCGCTGCGACAGCTGCACACCGGGCCGACGGCGATGCTGTCGCTGCTGTCAGCGCAAGCCTTGCTTCCCTTTGCGATTGTCGGGAGCCCGGAATTCATCGAACTTTCCATCATGCTGGCGTTGATGGTCGGTGTATTGCGCCTGGCGTTGGGCGCGTTCCGGCTCGGGCTGGTGGTGAACTTCCTCTCCCATCCGGTGATCATTGGCTTCACCAATGCGGCAGCACTGATCATCGGCCTGTCCCAGCTCAACAAGCTGCTGAACGTGCCGATGCCACGTAGCGATTTTTTCCTCGGCGACCTGTGGGCGGTGGCGCAGCAGCTCGGCAACGCCCACTGGCCGACCCTGGCCTTTGCGCTCACCGGCTTCGCCATCGTGTTCGGCCTGCAGCGGTTTGCACCGCGGCTCCCGGCCGTGCTGATCGCAATCGTGGTCACCACCGCCCTCAGCCAGGTCGTTGGCTTCGAGCGATCCACCACCGTCAACGTGGCAGCCATTCGGGACGAGGGCGTGCGCGCGATGATCACTGACTTTAGTCGGATCAACGACGAAATCCGGCGCGAGAGTCAGGCCATCGCCAGGCTGAAGGCGGAGCTCGCCCGCAACCGGCCGAAGGATGACGCGGCCCGCCTGCGGCATACGGAACTGGCTGCCGAGATCGAGAAACATAAGATGCGTTTGAAGATTCTCGAGGAGCAGGCCTTCCGCAGCCGGAGCCAACTGCATCAGATCGACCTTCGACGCGTGGACAAAGAAGACGGCGTGATCTACCAGCCAGTGGGCCGTGTGCCCGAAGGCAAGGCACTAGGCGTGAGCCACTGGCGCATCGCCGGCGTGAGCGGCGATGTGATCAAGCTCAGCAGCGGCGGCGAGGTGGTGGGCACCATCCCTGCCGGATTGCCCAGCTTTAAGCCGCCACGCGTGGACTGGGAGCTGGTGTTGCCACTGCTGCCGGCGGCGCTGATCATGGCGCTGCTCGGCTTCATGGAGGCCACCTCCATCTCCAAGGCGATCAGCGCCCGCACCGGCCAGCGCGTGGACACCAATCGCGAACTCATCGGGCAGGGCCTGGCCAACATCGTCGGCAGCTTTTTCCAGGCCTATGTCGTGAGTGGCTCCTTCTCCCGTTCGGCCGTCGCGGCGCAGGCAGGCGCGCAGACTGGCCTGTTCGCCATCGTCAGCGCACTTGGGGTGATGGTGGTGATCCTGTTCATGACGCCGCTGCTGTATCACCTGCCGCAGGCGGTGCTCGCGGTCATCATCATGTTTGCTGCATTCGGACTGGTGCGCATCCAGCCGCTGGTGCAGGCCTGGCGGGTCAACCGCACCGATGCCCTGATCGGCATCGCCACCTTTGTTGCGACCCTTGCCCTGGCGCCGGCGCTGGCCAACGGCATCTTGGTGGGCGTAGGCCTGACGGTGGGGGTGTATCTGCTGCGCAACATGCGGCCGCGGGCCGTGATTCTCGGCCGCCGCGCCGACGGGGTGCTGGCAGGCATGGAGACGCACGGCCTACCACCGGTGAGCGAGTACTATGTAGTGATGCGCTTCGATGGCTCCCTCAACTTCGTGAACGTGGCCCACTTCGAGGACGCCGTGCTGCGAGCCCTCGCGCGCTTTCCGAAAGCGAAGGCGGTGCTGGTGGTGGGTAGCGGCATCAACGACATCGACGCATCGGGCGAGGAGCAGTTGCGAAGCCTTGCGCGCCAGCTACAGGCGAAGGGCGTGGCGCTGTACTTCAGCAGCCTCAAGCAGCAGGTGCGGGCGGCGTTCGCGCGCGGTGGGCTCGCTGAGGTGATCCCGGACGGGCACGTATTCGCAACTAAGGAACAGGCCCTGCGCGCGCTGGAGGCGGCATACGGCGGGCAGCCTCCGGCGGCGGAGGCGGAGTTCAGGCCGGAGAGTGGGAAAGCAGCGTCGCCGCCTCGTCCAACAGGAAGTTTTTGAACGCCTGCGCCACGCCGGACAGGCGCTTGTCCTTCCGGTGCACGATGTACCAATGGCGCCGGATGGGAAACCCCTCCACATCCAGCACCTTGAGGCGCCGGGCGGACAGTTCCAGTTCCACCGTGTGCAGGGAAACCACGCCCAGGCCAAGCCCCGCCTGGACGCCCTGTTTGATGGCTTCGGTGCTGCTCATTTCCATGCCGGTGCGGATCGGTACGCCATGGGCTTCGAAATACCTTTCCATGCTGATCCGGGTTCCCGATCCTTCCTCCCGCATGAGGAAGGTTTCCTCGCCGAGGCGGGCAAGGGGGATGCCCTTCTGGCGCGTAAGCGGGTGGTTGACCGGAGCGATGACCACCAGCGGGTTTTCCATGAAGGACTCGGCGATCAGGTCCAGGCCGTCGGGGGGCTGACCCATGATGGCCAGATCCATCTCGTTGTGGGCAAGCTGCTGCAGCAGGACCTGGCGGTTGGTGACGGTGAGGCTCACCGTCACCGTGGGAAAGCGTTGGCTGAAGGTGGCCAGAAGCTGCGGCGCGAAATAATTGGCGGTGCTGGCCACGGAAATTTTGAGTTTGCCCCGCTTCAAGCCCTTGAGTTCTCCCATGACGGCTTCCGCCTCGGCAAGCTGCTGGGCGATGAGCCGGGCGTAGTGGTAGAGCTCATGGCCGGCTTCGGTGAGATAGATCTTTTTGCCCAGCTGCTCGATGAGGGGCATGCCGACGTTTTCCTCGAGCTGCTTGATCTGCATGGAAACCGCAGGCTGGGTGAGATGGAGCTCCTGCGCCGCCCGGGTGAAACTCCGGTGGCGTGCCACCGCCTCGAAGACCGAAAGCTGCCGGAAAGTGAGGTGAAGCATCCCTGTGGAACCTGCCAAAGATAAGCGATAGCTTATCCTAATTATCAAAAACTTTCACTATTCCTTATGGCGGGGTTGGCTTATAGTTCGGGCTCGCGCTGCATGACCCTGGTGCGATGTCTGATTTTTTTACCGATTGGAGGTTCACATGGCCGTCAAGACCTACACCGCTGGTGTGAAAGAGTACCGGCAGACCTACTGGATGCCCGACTATACGCCTTTGGATACCGACATCCTGGCCTGCTTCAAGATCACCCCCCAGCCTGGCGTGGACCGGGAGGAGGCTGCCGCCGCGGTCGCCGCGGAATCTTCCACCGGCACCTGGACCACGGTGTGGACCGACCTTCTGACCGACCTCGACTACTACAAGGGGCGCGCCTACAAGATCGAGGACGTGCCGGGTGACGACACCTGCTTCTACGCCTACGTGGCCTATCCCATCGACCTCTTCGAGGAAGGCTCGGTGGTCAACGTCTTCACCTCCCTGGTGGGCAACGTCTTCGGCTTCAAGGCGATCCGCGCCCTGCGTCTGGAGGACGTGCGTTTCCCGATCGCCTATGTCAAGACCTGCGGCGGCCCGCCCCATGGTATCCAGGTGGAGCGGGACATCCTGAACAAGTATGGCCGTCCGCTTCTGGGTTGCACCATCAAGCCCAAGCTGGGCCTGTCGGCGAAAAACTACGGCCGCGCTGTCTATGAGTGCCTGCGTGGAGGCCTGGACTTCACCAAGGACGACGAGAACGTCAACAGCCAGCCCTTTATGCGCTGGAAGCAGCGTTTCGATTTCGTCATGGAGGCCATCCACAAGGCCGAGCGGGAGACGGGTGAGCGCAAGGGCCACTATCTCAACGTGACCGCGCCGACGCCGGACGAGATGTTCAAGCGCGCCGAGTACGCGAAGGAAATCGGTGCGCCCATCATCATGCACGACTACATCACCGGCGGCTTCTGCGCCCACACGGGGCTTGCCAACTGGTGCCGCGAAAACGGTCTGTTGCTGCATGTGCACCGTGCCATGCACGCCGTGATGGACCGCAATCCGCACCATGGCATCCATTTCCGGGTGCTCGCCAAGGTGCTGCGCCTGATGGGCGGCGACCACCTGCACACCGGTACCGTGGTGGGCAAGCTGGAAGGCGACCGCGCCGCCACCCTGGGCTGGATCGACCTCTTGCGGGAGAGCTACATCCAGGAGGACCGCTCCCGCGGCATCTTCTTCGATCAGGACTGGGGCTCCATGCCCGGCGTCTTCGCCGTGGCTTCCGGCGGCATCCACGTCTGGCACATGCCGGCGCTGGTCACGATCTTCGGTGATGATGCCGTGTTGCAGTTCGGCGGCGGCACCCTGGGTCATCCCTGGGGCAACGCCGCTGGTGCGGCGGCCAACCGGGTGGCCCTGGAGGCCTGTGTCGAAGCCCGCAACGAGGGCCGGCAACTGGAGAAGGAAGGCAAGGCCATCCTGGAAGCGGCTGCCAAGCACTCGCCCGAACTCAAGGTCGCCATGGAGACCTGGAAGGAGATCAAGTTCGAGTTCGACACCGTGGACAAGCTGGACGTCGCCCACAAATAAGATCAGCGATCTGGATCCGGGATTGAGGCCGAAGGGCGCCGATCTGCCGCGTCCTGCCGGATCCCGGTCCGTGATCCTGTACCCCAACCGAAAAGGAACGTGAAATGTCTGAAATGATGGATTACAAATCGCGGCTTTCCGACCCTGCCAGCCGCAAGTTCGAAACCTTCTCCTACCTGCCGGAGATGAGCAAGGAGCAGATTCGCAAGCAGGTGGAATATATCGTCAAGAAGGGCTGGAACCCGGCCATCGAGCACACCGAACCGGAAAACGCCTTCGGCCACTACTGGTACATGTGGAAGCTGCCCATGTTCGGCGAAACCGATGTGGACAAAATCCTCGCCGAGGCGGAGGCCTGCCACAAGGCCAACCCCGGCCACCATGTGCGGCTGATCGGCTACGACAACTACGCGCAGTCCCAGGGCACGGCCATGGTGATCTACCGCGGCAAGCCGGTCTGACGGCGCGGCAGGGTGGAGGTCGTCAAACCCCCGCCGCCGTCAGGTGGCGGGGGTTTTTGTTTGGGGGCTCAAAGGTGAGAAGGCAAAGGGCTGGACCTCTACATGAAGGCTGCGCCCCTTCGACACCCAATGGCCGTGGCGAGGCGCCATGACGTTTGCGTTGAAGCATTCCGGAGTCAACCATGAGTGACATCATCAAGCAGTACCTGATCGAGAAGGAGCCCTACTATCGCCCCGTGGGGGACGAAGTGGAGCTTTATGAGGCGGCCTATTCGGTGCGCATGCCCATGATGCTGAAAGGCCCCACCGGCTGCGGCAAGACCCGTTTCGTCGAATACATGGCCTGGCGGCTGAAAAAGCCCCTCATCACCGTCGCCTGCAACGAGGACATGACCGCTTCCGACCTGGTGGGCCGTTTCCTCCTCGATGCCCAGGGCACGCGCTGGCAGGATGGGCCCCTGGCGCTGGCCGCCCGCTATGGCGCCATCTGTTACCTCGATGAGGTGGTGGAAGCGCGCCAGGACACCACCGTGGTGATCCACCCGCTCACCGACAATCGCCGCGTGTTGCCCCTGGAAAAGAAAGGCGAGCTCATCCATGCCCATCCGGATTTCCAGCTCGTCATTTCCTACAACCCCGGCTATCAGTCGCTGATGAAGGACCTGAAACAGTCCACCAAGCAACGTTTCGGTGCGCTGGACTTCAATTATCCCGAGCACGACATCGAAACCGAGATCGTCGCCCATGAGGCGGGCATTGCCCCGGAAATTGCCGACAAGCTGGTTTCCATCGCCGAGCGTGCCCGCAATCTCAAGGGGCATGGCCTGGACGAAGGGATTTCCACCCGCATGCTGGTGTATGCCGGCAGCCTGATCGCCAAGGGCGTGGAGCCCAAGGCGGCCTGCCGCGTCGCCCTGGTGCGTCCCATCACGGATGATCCGGACATGCGGGATGCGCTCGATGCCGCCGTCACCACCTTCTTCTGATCGCGCTTGAATACCGCTTGTACGAAGGTCTGGCATGTCAGTCAACCTCGACGATTACAAAGACCTGGTCGAAGCGCTGAGCCCCGATTCCCAGGAAGCCCTGCGCGCCACCTGGGTGGAGGCGACGAAGATCTACTCGCCGCGGGGGCTCGACAACTACCTCAAGGGCGCCATGGCGCTGAAGAGTCTGGGCCGGGGCTGCGACCTGGTGGTGGCGTGGCTGGAAAATGCGCCCCTGGTGGCCAAGGAGGTGGGGGAGGATGTGATCCCCGATCTGGCCACCACGGCGCTCAGCCTTGCCTCGAAGACCTCGGGCGCGGTGCTGGAGCTCATCCTCTCCACGGCGCCGACGGCGGCACGCCGCCTGGGCGATGCGGATCTGTTCCGCAAATACCTGCAGTTCCTCAATGTCCTCGTCGCCCAGGCTCCGCGTGGGGTGCGGCCCATGCTGGACAAACTGGACGTGCTTTTGGGCCAGCTTACGCTGGGCGGGTTGCGCCGCTGGGCCCTGTGGGGGGCGCATGCCCACCGGACCGATTACGAGGCACAGGTCAGATATTTCGGCCTGGAGAGCAAAGAATCGCTGGCCGTCCTGCAAAAGGAACGCAAGGGGACGCTGTTCATCGATGTGCAGCGGCGCATCAACATGTACCTGCGGGCCCTGTGGGGACGGGATTTCTTCATGAAGCCCACCTCGGGCGATTTCGAGACGCGGGAAGGCTACAAACCCTACATCGAAGACTATTTCATCCATCTGCCGGATGCCTTCGACGATTTCATCACTCCCTCCGGCACCCAGGTCCCGGGGCTGGAGGTGTACCGTGCAGCGGCGGCCCATGCGGCGGCACACATCGTCTACACCCGCGAACCCATTTCCGCGGAGGCCCTCAACCCCTGGCAGATGGCGGTGATCTCGGTGATCGAGGACGCCCGCGTGGAAACGCTGGCACTGCGCCGGTTCCCCGGTCTGAAGCAGCTCTGGGCGCGCCTGCATGTCATCACCCCGCAGCAAGAGGCCTCAGCGGGTGACTATCTCAATCGCCTGGCCCGCGCCCTGCTCGATGAGACCTATGAGGACGACGACCCCTGGATCATCGAGGGGCGGCGCCGGTTTGCCGAGGCCGCCGAGCGGCTGGAGACCAACCAGACCTCCTGGGACATCGGCGTGGCCCTGGCCCATGACTTCCTCAGCCGGCGCATCCCCTTCAATCCCCGCACCGACGTCCTGATCGCACCCTATCGCGATGACAACCGGTATTTCTGGGCCTTCGAGGAGTTCGATTTCAACAAGGCTATTGCCGCCGGCTACGAAAAACCCCGGCAGGTGCGCAAATATGTCTCCGTGATGGAGATGGTCAACGAGGTGGATGTGGAGCTCGCCGGCGACGATGCCCAGGAAATCTGGGTGCTGCCCACCGAGTTCTACCTGGACGAAGGGGTGACCATCAATGAGCTGGAAGGCAAAGAGCCGGTGTCGCCCCCCTTCCACTACCCGGAGTGGGATTACCAGATTCAGCTCGAGCGCCCCAGTTGGGTGACGGTGGTGGAAAAGCGCGCCAAGGCGGGCGAGCTTGCCCTCATCGACGACATCACCGCCCAGCACAAGCGCCTCATCTCGCGTATGAAATTCCTCCTTGATGCCATGCAGCCCCAGGGCGTGCAGCGCATCCGCAAGCTGGAGGATGGCGACGAGATTGACATCAATGCCGCCATCCGCGCGCAGATCGACATCCGCATGGGGCAGCAGCCCGATCCCCGCATCATGATGCGTTCGGTGCGCAAGACGCGGGACATCTCCGTGCTGGTCCTGCTGGACCTTTCCGAATCCACCAACGAAAACGTGGCAGGACAGGACTACACCGTGCTGGAACTCACCCGTCAGGCCTGCGTGCTGCTTGCCGACGCCATCCACAAGGTGGGCGATCCCTTCGCCATCCATGGTTTCTGTTCCGACGGGCGCCACAACGTGGAGTATTTCCGCTTCAAGGATTTCGACGAGCCCTATGGCGACAAGCCCAAGGCCCGGCTGGCCGGGATGACGGGGCAGTTGTCCACCCGCATGGGGGCGGCTATCCGGCACGCCACCCATTATCTGCGCCAGCAGAAATCGGCGAAGAAACTGCTCATGGTCATCACCGATGGCGAGCCGGCAGACGTGGACGTGCGTGACCCCCAATACCTGCGCTACGACACCAAGAAGGCGGTGGAAGAGGCGGCGCGGGTGGGCATCGTCACCTACTGCATGAGCCTCGACCCCCGCGCGGACCAGTACGTCTCGCGCATCTTCGGCGCCCGCAACTACCTGGTGGTGGACCACGTCGAGCGGCTGCCGGAAAAACTGCCGCTACTTTACGCCGGCCTGACGCGCTAGGCCGGGGTCTTTCGAGGGGTTCCGCAACGCAGGGAGAGGAAGACATGCTCATCCACATGCGCGACCTGTTGCAATATGCGCGAAGCCGGCGCTTCGCCGTGGGCGGCTATGACATCGTCAGCCTGGAGTTTCTCGAGGCCATCATCGCCGCCTGCGAGCGGGATGCGGCGCCGGCCATCCTCAGTCTTGCTGAGTCCCATTTCCACCACTACGACTTTGCCACCCTGATGCCGGCCGTGGTGGCGGCCGCGCGTCGCGCCCGGGTGCCCCTTGCCATCCACCTCGACCACGGCCTGAGTCGCGCCAGCGTCATCGAGGCCATCCGTCACGGGGTCAACGGCGTGATGATCGACGGCTCCCATCTGCCCTATGGGGAAAACGTCGCCCTCACCCGCGACATCGTGGAACTCGCCCATGGCTGCGGTATCCCGGTGGAAGCCGAGCTGGGCTATGTGCCTGGCGTGGAGGGGGAGGATGCCGCCCTGCACCCGGGGGAGCTAAACATGACAGAGCCGGAAGAGGCGGCGCGTTTCGTCGCTGAGACCGGCTGTGACTGTCTGGCGGTCTCCGTGGGCACGGTGCACGGCCGCATGCGGGGCACCCCGGCGCTGGATTTTGGTCGCCTTGCAGCCATTCGCGACGCGGTGGCGGTGCCCCTGGTCATCCACGGGGGCACCGGCCTCCTCGATGACCAATACCGCTGCCTGGTGGAAGCCGGCATGACCAAGCTCAACTATTACACGGCGCTGTCGGATGCCGCGGCGGATTGCATTCGCGCCAACGCGGGCGTGGCTGGCGCGGGTTATCCCCAGCTTCTGGCGGGCGTGCGGGAGGCCATTGCCCGCGAGGTCTCACGCATGAATGCCCTGCTGGGCGCCACGGGACGGGCGCAGGAAGTGGCGGCAGCCTGCCGGCCGTGGCGGGAAGTGTTGCACAGCATCGGCTTCAACTTGCCGGCGGAAATGCCCCCCGAGGCGCGGGAGGCGCTGCTGCGGCAGGGTGTGAAGACCCTGTCGGCGATTCCCGGCGTGCGTGCCGTGGAAGCCGGTGTCGCCCTGCGCGGGGATGCCCGTTATCATTATTGCTGGAGCATCCGTTTCAGCGCGCCGGAAGTGGTGGAGTCCTATGCGCGCCATCCGGCCCATTGCGATTATGCGGATCGCTTCTTCCGGCCCGCGGCGACGGACCGCCTCACCATCGATTACCGCCTCGATCACCATGACTGACGCCAAGCGTTACGTGGGGCTGTTTCAGGACGGCCATGGGCTTACCCAGTTGGGCCGCATCGTCGTCGATGCTTGGGTATTCGGCCTCATTCCAGAAACGGAGGACTGCGCCGGCTGGGACCTGGGGCGCATGCAGGCGCTCATGGAGCGGGTGGACGCGGAATGGGACAAATACGGCAACCTGCCCAGCCGCCTGCCGCCTGAGCTTAAGGAGCGTCACGCCGCCCTCTACGCCCGCATCATGGAGGAGGCCCGGCGCAAAGGCTGGGATCCCGAGCTCAGCGAAGACGACGAATAGCCCCGTGCCCGAAATCTCCCGTGACGTGGCTTATGCGGTGGCGCGCCTTGCCGCCGGCGGGGTGGTGGCCATCCCCACGGAAACCGTCTATGGCCTGGCCGCCGATGCCCGCAACGTGGAGGCCGTGGGGCGGGTGTTCGCCATCAAAGGCCGGCCGGCCGACCACCCCCTCATCGTGCACATCGGCGGGGCGGCCCAGCTTTCCGATTGGGCCAAGGACATTCCCGCCGAGGCATACACCCTGGCGCGGCGGTTCTGGCCCGGTCCCCTCACCCTCGTGCTCAAGCGTCTGCCCGATGTGCCGGACGTGGTGACCGGCGGCCAGGATACCGTTGCCCTGCGCGTGCCGGCGCATTCCCTGACCCTTGAACTCCTGCGTCGTTTCGGCGGTGGCCTCGCGGCGCCTTCGGCCAACCGCTTCGGTCGCCTAAGCCCCACCCGCCCCGAACACGTGGTGGCGGAGCTTGACGGGGCGGTGGACTTCATCCTCGACGGGGGGCCCTGCCGGGTGGGGCTGGAATCCACCATCCTCGATCTCACCGGGGACGAACCCCACCTGCTGCGCCCGGGCGCCGTGAGTCTGGCGGCGCTGGAAGCTGTCCTCGGCCGGCCGGTGGCCCGGGGCGGGAAAAGCCGCGTGCGTGCGCCCGGTGGCCTGCCCGCCCATTATGCGCCGGCCACACCGCTTCTGCTCCTAGCCGGTGATCGGCTCTGGCAGGAGGCGGCGCGCCAGGCGGCGACGGCGCGCATCGCCGTGCTCACCCACTCGGGGGCGGAAAGCCTGCCCCGGGCCACCGTCGTCACGCTGCCTTCGCGTCCCGAGGACTATGCGCGGGAACTCTACGCGACGCTGCGGGAACTCGATGCGGGGGGCTTCGACCTCATCCTCGTCGAGGCCGTGCCCGAAAGCGAGGAGTGGCTTGCCATTGCCGACCGCCTGCAGCGCGCGGCGGCAGGGCATCGCGAGTTGGGGGGTTCCCCTCAGGAGAGGGGGTGAGACGACCTCGTGGGGATCCTTCGCCCCTCAGGGGGCACGTCATCGGCACCGGCCCGGAAAGCTGCGCCTCAGCAGGTGTTGGCGGAACGTTGGATGCCCTCCGGGCGGATGGAGTAGACGGTGTCGCAGTTTTGAAACTTGAGCCGGATCACCGAGGGCGTCACCACGGTGTAAGCCGTATCCACCGCAGCGTCCCAGTTGTTGGCCGTCCACACCGATGGTTTCGCGAGCTGGGAGAGAGGCGGGTCACCCGGAGGGGGCACTGGGTAAGGCGCGGCGTTTGAGAGTGCCAGCTCCCGGGCCATGCGCTGGGTGACCCCGGTGAAAAGCTCCCGTGGCGTGATGGCAAGCACCCGGTCGTTGTAGGTGTCGGAAAGGGGCGCGGTGGTGACGCTGCTGTTGCCGTCGAAGCCCTCCAGATAATTGCCATAAAAGCCATTGGTGAGCCCCGGGGGGTTGGCCGAGCGGGTCTGGCCCAAGCGGCTCAAGGGCGGGCCGGGCGAAAAGAGAATGGCGACCACCGGCTGCCCGTTGAGCCGAAGCGTGGGTTGCACGGTGGAGTTCATGGGCGCATTGCCGCTCAGGAATGACGGGTCCACCAAAAGCCACAGCTTCTCCCCCTGGCCATCCCGCCGCTCATCCAGGGTGAGGGTGCGCCAGGGCAGCCACCCCACGGGAGGGCTGGCGCAGACCGCGCCTTGGGCATCGCCGTCATTGTCCTGATCGGGGCAGGGCAGCCGCCCCGGGTTGGTGACATTGCCACCAGGGTCCAATGCGGCATAACCCAGGAGGGCCTGCTTGGCTTCCGCCAGGGCCGCTGCCGTTTTGCGGCCTGCTGCCAATTCCGTCTCCGCGCTTTTCAGGCGGCTGACAAAGACAAGCCCCCCACTCACCAGGATGAGGAGCAGGATGAGAAAAAGCGCCGCGCCCCGCTGGCCGCGGGCATCAATCGGCTTCCGCTTCGCTGGTTTCATGGCTTTGGCCCACGGGTCTGGTTGCTTGCGGGGACGGGGGCGCGGGGGTTGCCGCCGGTCGCCGCAACCGCTCCCCCACGCGGCCGCTGATGGGGTCGAGGGTCTGTCCCACCTTTAGCCTCACCTGGCCGGGGCCAGCAGGCAGGGGAATGAGGGCCGCTCCTGGCCCCACGGCGCGGGCGTCGGGTTTTGGCCGGCCGTTCACCCAAACCGTCTGTCTGCCGTCGCTACCGACAACAATGCCGTTCAGGGTGACGCCCTCCCCTTCTGCGTCCGCGGCCGTGGCCTGCTGCTGCGCCAGTTCCAAAAGCGCCCGCTGCTCGGGCGTGAAAAAGATGCGCCCCAGTTCGTCGGCGGAGGCCGGTTGCAACACGCCGGCGAAAAGCCAAAGGAGGTGCCTTGCCTTCATGGCGCCGGCTCCTTCGCGGGCACGAGGGTGATCCACGCCAGCTCACAGTCCGCCTCCAGCTTAGGCTCGAAGCGCACGGTGAAGGGCTCGGCAAGCCGCTTAATGTCGCAGGAGCGGGGCACAAACAGCCCCGCCCGGGCCTCTTCCAGCGCCTGCAGGAAGGCGAGCAGATCGCCTTCGTGCAGAAGCTTGAGGCGCAGCGTCATCACCGATTCCCGTACCTGCACCTCGCGCGGGGCAGCGGGGAGAAGAGCAGGCTGCTGGGCGGCCAGGCGGTAGTCGATGGCAAAACCACGCAGGGACTGGCCGGCCGCCCGCAGGGCATCGATCCAGTCCACCCGTCGCTCCGCGCCAATGATGCCGGCCCCAAGCAGCGCGCGATAGGCCGGGGCATAGTGTTCGATGAGACGCCTTTCCTCGTCCACCTGGTTCAGGCGCCGCTGGGCCTCGGCGCGTTTCGCCCGGGCTTCCTCTCGGCTTTGTTGCGCCTTGATGAGCCCCTCCTGGGCGTGGAACACCGCCGCGGTGGCGAAGGCGGCGGCCGCGATGAGCGCGGTGAGGGGCGCGGCCCAGGCCCGCAGGGTGTTCGTCATGGGCTTCCCTCCAGCGTGAGGAGGAGGCGGAAGCGGGCGCTTTGCGCCTCCCGCGATTCCGCGGTGTTGCCGGAAAGGGGCGCGGTCGGGTCCAGGTTGACGGGAAGCGCAACGACCTTCACCGCTTTCACCGCCGGCCGGTTGCGGAAATCTTCCGTCAAACGCTGGATGAGCGCCAGCGCGGCGCGGAAGTCACCATCGAAGGGACGAATCTCCGCGGTAAGCTCCACCTCCTCCTCGTTGGCATTGCCTCCCTGCCCCCGTTTCCAGGTCAGGCGGGAGAGTTCCACCTGGGGATAGGCGGGCAGCACGCTGCCCACCAGACGCAAGGCGGTGGCGGGTGTGCGGGCCTGCGCCCGCAGCAGGGCGAAAGCCTCCACCGTGGCGCGCATCTCCTCCGCCGAGGCGGGTGCCGCCGGGAAGCTGCGGGTGGCTGCGGCATAACGGGCGGCAAGCGCCGCGGTCTGCTTGCGCAAGGCGGCCGCATCCTTCAGCACCCCCTGCCGCTCGACGAGCAGCCAGCCTGCCGCAGCCCCACCGGCGAGGGCAATGCCCGCGGCGGTGGCATAGAGGACCTGGCGCAGCCTTTGCTCGAGAAAACGTCGCCGCTGCGCCGGCGGGGCGAGGTTGCACTCCGGGGCCGCGCGGGGCAAAAGGCTCAGCATGATGGCGTCCATGTCTTGGGGGAGCTCGCCCACCGGCACCGCCAGCGCCCTCGCCAAAGTCTCCGCGGCCACCACCTGACAACGGAAATTGGGTTCTTCGCTCACCTGCCGGCAGGCGGGCGCCAGGCGGCCATCGGGATCCAGCACCCAGGCGGTGAGCAGGGCATCGCGGGAGAGCACGCGGCTGTTGTAGAAAAAAAGCCGGCTTTTTTCCATTTCCTCCGGCAGCAGGGTGAGGAGGGCCTCGGCGGGGGTCTCCTCCATGGGTGTCAAGCGGCTCAAGGTCAACTGGCCATCGAGGAAGAGGCTTTGGCGCAGACCGCCCCCCTGCAACGACACGAGGAGGAGGGCGCCGCGGCTGCCCAGCTTCTGCACCAGGGGCTGGCTCACCGCAGGCAGGAGATGGATGCCCGAAAGCGGCGCGCCCTGGGCATGGATGGCCTCGAGCCAGGGCTGCAGCAGATCGGTGTTGGTGAGCGCCAGGAAGAGATAACGGTCATCGCGCCGGCGGCCCGCTCCCCGCCCCTGCAGACAGGCTGCACGGTAGGGCGTGGTGCGGAAATATTGGGCAAGCTTGCGCTCCACCATGGCCCGCCGCGCCCTTCCCCACACATGGGGCAGCGCTTCCTGGCGGAAGTCCTCCTCCACCACGTCCAGCATGACCGCAACCGGCCGCTTGGGGTGGGCGGCAAGGAGTTCCAGGAAGGCCGCGCGTGCCGCGGCATCGTTGGCAAGACGGGTGAACCCCTGCAGCCGGCCATGGACGAACACCCCCCAGCTCACCCGGGGCGCCGAAAGATTGAGGACGATCCTGGCCGGCATCGGTACTGCACTCACAGGGGCATGCTGCCCAGAATATCGTAGATGGGCGTGAGGACGGCAAAGAGGATGGCAGCAAGCACCAGGCCCAGGAATATCGTCAATGCCGGCTCGAGGAGCTTCAAGGCCCGCTCCACCGATTCGCGCACGTCCCGGTTGTAGAAATAGGTGACGTTCATCAGCGCCTCATCCAGGGAGCCGGTGGTCTCCCCGATGCGAATCATACGCAGCACCAGGGAGGGAAAAAGGCCGGTGTTGCGGAAACTTTCGGTGAGACTCTCGCCGGCGCTGATCTGCTGAGCGGCACGGCGCAGGCCATCCGCCACGTGGCGGTTGGCAACGATCCCTTCGCAGCTTGCCAGGGCGTCGAGCACGGTGATGCCGGAGCGGTAGAGCAGGCCGAAAAAATTGGCGAAACGGGCGAGGATGATTTTCTGCAACACCGGCCCGGTGACGGGCAGATGCAGTTTCACGTAGTCCCACATCAGCCGTGCCCCCGGGAAGCGCCTCACGGCGAGGAGAAAAATCACGGCGGCAACGGGGGGGAGAACGAAGAAGACCGGCCACCAGCGGCCGATGACATCGGACACGGCGATGAGGGCGCGGGTCTGCCAGGGCAGCTCCTGACGCAGGGTGCGCAGCAGGTTGCTGAGCTCGGGAACCAGATAGAGCACGAGAAACAGCACCACCAGACCGACGACGATGAGCACCGCCGTGGGATAGATGAGGAGTCGGCGGGTCTGGGCGATGAGCTCGTCCTGCCACTTCAGGGTGGCGGCGAGGCTGGCAAGAATCTCCGGCAGGTTGCCGGTCTGCTCCCCGGCGCGGATGAGGCTCACGAAGAGGGAATCGAACACGCGCGGGTGCTGGGCCATGGCCTCCGACAGCATGCGGCCGGCGGCCACGTCCTCGGCCAGCGCGGTGACGATGTCGCGGAAACGGGGATTGTCCAGGGTGCTGGCGAGATCGGTGAGGCCATCGAGAAGGGGAATGCCGCTGGCCTGGATCTGCTCCAGGTGGAAGCAGAAATTGATCAGGTCCTGGCGGGAGACCGGCCGCGACAGCCAAGGCCCGCTCACGGTTTCCACGCGGCTGACGATGAGGTCGAGGCCCATGCGCTTGAGCCGCTGTTCCAGATCGGCCTCGTTGGTGGCATCCATGCGACCGCGGATGCGGTGGCCATCGCGGTCCATGGCGTAGTAGTGGAAGGCAGGCATGTTGGGACCCGGCGGATTCTGGCTTCACCGCAGACGGCCGGTGAGGTCCACCACCCGCCCCACTTCGGCGAGACTGGTCTTGCCTTCGAGGACGCGGCGCACGCCGTCCTCGGCCATGGTGCGGAAACCCTTGGCAAGCGCCGTCTTGCGCAGCACGTGCAGGGGGGCGCGGCTTGCCACCAGTTCGTCCAGTTCACTGTCCATGGGCAGTAGCTCCATCAGGGCCAGGCGCCCACGATAACCCTTGTGGCGGCACTGGGGACAGCCCACGGGGCCGTAGATCACCGTGTCCTGGGGAACATCGCCCAGGATCGCGCGTTCCTCCCCATCCGGATTGTAGGGCACTTTGCAATGGGGGCAGAGCACGCGCACCAGACGCTGGGCGATGACGCCGATGATGTTGCCGGCCATGATCTCCGGCGAAATGCCGATGTCCAGCAACCGGGGAAAGGTGCCCAGGGCCGAGTTGGTGTGCAGGGTGGTGAACACCTGATGCCCCGTCATGGCGGCGCGGAAGGCCATCTCTGCGGTTTCCCGGTCGCGCACCTCCCCCACCAGGATGACGTCCGGGTCCTGACGCATGATGGAGCGGATGCCGTTGACGAAGTCCATCTTCACCGTCTCGTTCACCGAGGTCTGGCGCATGAGGGTGACCGGATATTCCACCGGGTCCTCCAGGGTCATGATGTTGATGGTCTCGTCGTTGATGTGGGTGAGCAGGGAGTAGAGCGTAGTGGTCTTGCCGGAGCCGGTGGGACCGGTGACGATGAGGATGCCCTCCGGCCGCGCCAGCATGCGCTTGAGGGCGGCCAGGGTGTCGGCGGGCAGATCCATGTGCTCCAGGGGAATGATGGAGCGTTCCCGGTCGAGGATGCGCAGGACGATGTTCTCGCCCCAGATGGTGGGCTGGGTGGAGACCCGGAAATCAATGGGCCGGCCGTTGAGGTTGAGGCTGAAGCGTCCATCCTGCGCGGCGCGGGTCTCGGCGATGTTGATGCCACTCATCACCTTGAGTCGCACGGCGATGGAGGGCCAGTAAGTCTTGTGCAGGCTGCGGATCTGTTCCAGCACACCATCCAGACGATAGCGGATGCGCAGGAAGGCGAATTCGGGCTCGAAGTGGATGTCGGAGGCGCCGCGCTTGACCGCATCCGCGAGCAACGCGCCCACCAGACGCACCACCGGCTGGGTGTATTCCATCTCCCCGTTGGCGGTGACAAGACTCGCGTAGTCCACCTCGCCGGTTTCGATCTCGCGCAGGATGCCGTCCACCGACAGCTCGTAGCCATAGAAGAGATCGATGTATTCGGAAAGCTGGGCAAGTCCCGCCAGCAGGGGTTTGATCTCCACCTGCGGGCCCACCAGGGCGCGCAACTGGTCCAGGGCCATGACGTTGAAGATGTCGGCGACCGCCACCACCAGGCGCCGCTTTTCCGCATCGAAGGCGAGAGGCAGGAGATTGTGCCGGCGGGCGAATTCCTGCGGCACCAGTTTCAGGGCCTCGGCATCCGCCACCACGGTGGAAAGATCCACGCTTTCCTGGCCGATGGTGTGGGCGACGATGTCGCGGATCACCGCCTCGGTGACGAAACCCAGTGCGGTGAGCTGGCGTCCCAGGGGAAGCTGGCTGCGCTCCTGTTCCTTGAGGGCGATGCGCAACTGATCCTGGGTGATCAGCCCCTGTTGCACCAAGAGATCGCCGAGGCGGAGTTTCCTGCGTTGTTCGGACACGGCTTTAAGGGCTGGCGAGTCGCTCCAGGCGGCTTCTCGCCTGGGCGGGATCGAAATGGGCGCCGCCGTGTTTTTCCGCGAGCGTCAGGGCGCGGCGGTAATAATCGGCGGCGGCTTTGGCCTCGCCCAGATGTTCCAGGCTGACGGCGAGGTTGAAGGCGTAATCGGCCACTTCGCTGTCCAGGCGCTGGGCCTCGAAATAGGCCTGTTGCGCCTCACGCCAGCGCCCCTGGCCGGCGAGCAGATTGCCCAGGGCAAAATGGAGATAGGCGGCCGGCTGCTCGGCGATCAGGGCGCGCAGGCGGGCTTCCGCCGCCAAAGGCTCGCTGCGGCCGAGAAGGGCAATGAGCGCCGCCTGGGCGTAGGCGTTGCGGCTGTCCTTCTCCAGCACCCGCGCGTAGAGACGGGCTGCGTCCTCGTGGCGGTGGGCGGTGTCGGCCAGCACCGCCAGTCCCAGCCAGACATCCGGATTGTCTGGTTCGGTGAGGGCGAGTTTCTCGTAGGCGGCCTGGGCTTCGGCGTGGCGCCCCGCCTTGAGCAGGGCATAGGCCTCATTCACGGCGGAGGGGGTGGTGGCGTTGCGCACGGGTTTGAGCCAGGCCGCCTCGGCGCTTTGGGTCTTCGCCGGCTGCCCCGCCACGGGACGCACCGCGGGGCCGGGCTGGCTGGGCGCCTGGGGCAAGACCTGGGGCGGGGCGGGTGGATGCGGACGAGGGGAGGCCGCTGCAACCGCCAGCGGTGCGATGGGTCCGGCGGGGGAGGTGACGGGCACCGCCGGGGAGGTGACAGGCGCGGCGCTGGAAGCCGTGGGCGGCGGGACAGGGGCCGCCGGGGGCTTCGGCAGGAAAAGCCAGGGCATATAGATGGCCACGTAGAAATAGCCCCCCATGCCCAGCACAACAGTGACGAGCAGCGCAAGGAGGATCATCAGCCGCCGGTTCTCAGGGTGATCCTCGCGGCTGCGCATCAGTTCCGCCGCCGCCTGGGCGGGACGCGCCGGGGCGTCTTCCCTGGGGGCAAGTTGCCAGTCGGCCGTTTTTTCTGCGGCGGGTTTGCGCTCCACACTCTGCAGGGCCTTGATGAGCAGGCTCATGGCTTGGGCGATTCTTCGGCCTTGGGCAGGTAGCGGCGGTAGAAGGAAAGCTCGCTGCTGGTGAGGCTGGGATGGTCGATCACCGTCGGCCGCAGGAAGATCACCAGCTCGGTCTGTTTGACCTTGCGATCCCGTTTGCCGACGAGGAAGTTGGTGAGGGGATTTTCCGTGAGCCCGGGCAGACCGTCGCGGTTTTTCGCGCTGTCATCCTGCATGAGTCCGCCCAGCACCACGGTTTCCCCACTCGCCACCTGCAGCACGGATTCCATCTCCCGCACCTGGATCACCGGCACTTCGTTTTTCACGTTGACCTTGGCCAGCTCCGGATTGGGGTCCAGCGCCACATCTGCCTTGCGCGTGATGGTGGGGCGCACCACCAGCGTCACCCGCCCATTGGCGTTGATTTGCGGCGTCACCGCCATGATGACCCCCACCGGGACGGTATGGGCGGTGGTGGTGAAGGTGGGCTGGACGATCACCCCACCCGTGGTCTGCGCCCCCTGTTGCACATCGACCGAGAAATACACCAGGTTGTCCACCACCTTGAGCATGGAGGTCTGGTTGTTGAGCACCATGAGTTTGGGGCTGGATAACACCCGCGCCTCACCGAAGGATTCCAACAACTTCACCGCCGCGGTGAAGTCGCGGTTGGTGTTGCGGTAGGTGAGGGTGAAAAAGGGCGAGGCGACAGCGAGATTGGGCGTGGTGCTGAAAAAGAAGCCGGCCCCCGCGCCGCTGGTGAGCGCCCGCTGCCAATCGATGCCGGCGCTGAATTCGTCCTTCAGGGTCACCTCGACGATGGTGGCTTCGATGAGCACCTGCCGGTTGGCCGCCGCCTGCACGCCTTGCAGATACTGCTGCACCAGCTTGTGCTGCGCTTCCGTGGCCATCACCAGCACGGTACCCCCCACGGGGTTGACGATGACGTCGTCCTTGCGCTCCTCGAGTGGCGCCTGCGCGCCCTGGCCGAATACCTCCTTGAACAGCGTGGGGGCCGCCTGACCGGCCCGCGCCACCGCCGCGGCCTGCTGGAGACGCTCCTCCCGCGCCGCCCGCAATGCCTCCACCCGCGCATTGCGTTCCTCCGCGGTGAGGACGGCGGCGCGGGTGGTGCGCAGGATGTCGCGGATGTTGGCGGCAAGCACCTCCCAGAACTCATTGTTGGAAGTGGTGGTGACGGTGGTGCTGGAAGCATTGCTCCCCGCCGCGGCTCCGGCACCGGCACCGGTGCCGCCGCCGGTCGTGGCCACCTGTGCGGAGACGCCGATGCTGGAGGTGGTCTTGCGGCTCAGATTCACGTAATCGACGCGATAGGCCTTGAGGTAGGGGGCGTCGGGCTCGACGATCAGGGTTTTGCCTTCGAGGCGGTAACGGATGTTCGCCTGATTGGCGATGCGGTCGAGGATGGCCGGCAGCGTTTCGTTGATGGCGTTGAGGGTGACAACACCCTGGATGTTGGGATGGACGTCGATGTTGAGCTGGGTATCCCGGGCCAGGGCGAAGAGGAGTTCCTTCACCGGCACCTCGGTGACCACCACGCTGTAAGTGGGTGCCTTGGCTGCGGCCTTGGGCGGTGGCAACTGCGGCGGCGCGGTGACCGGCGCGGGAATGTCGCTCGCGGCCGGGGTGGCCGGAGTGCTGATGTGCCCCGGTGAGAGGGGGATGCGGGGGGAATCGGCACAGCCGGCCAGGCCCAGCAGGGCCAAAGTGAGCCAGAGGGGGGGAATCGCAGCGATGATTGGGCGCCACACGATGGTTTTCCTCTCCGCCCCGGCGGGCTGCCTTCAACGTTGGCTAAGCTCCAATCGCACACCGCGCACGCTGCGCAGATAAGGGCGCTGGGCGCGAAGGGAGGCGGGCAGGTTCTGCATGGCCTCCTGCGCGGCGGCCCGACTGGCAAAACTGCCGTAGAGGACACTGACGGCGGGTTTGCCACCCGCTCGTGTACGGTACACAAAAACCCTCTCTATTTCAACGAGTTTGCCAAGTTCCTGGAGATAGCGCTCGAGCTTTTCCGGCTGGGTGGCATGGATGAGCTGGATATGGATGCTGAAGGTGTCTTCGGGGGCGCTGGCAAGCCACGCCTCGGTGGCGGCGAAGCGCTGCTCGGCAAGGCCCGCGGGTTTGGCCGCCGGGGCCGGCGGCGGTGCAGGGCTTGGCGCGGGCACGGCCAGGGGGGCGGCGGGTGCCGGGCGGGCCGGCGCGGGCGGCCACAGCCGGGCGAGGGCGAAACCGACAAGCCCCCCGCAAAGGAGGAGAAGCAAGCCCCGCCACGGCCGCGCCGGTTGCGGCCGGCTGAAATCGATGAACTCCGAATCCCTGGCGGCGGCGAGCACGTGGCGCGCCGTCACCTCATGGGTGCGCTCGGTGTAGGCGAGCAGCAGGGCCTTGTCGGCGATGATGTTGATGCGTCGGGTGAGCCCCAGCGAGGCGCGCGCGATTTCCCGCACAGCGCCGGCGCTGAATACATCCGGTCCCTTGTAGCCCGCCTGCCGCATGCGGAAATTGAGGTAGGCGCGGGTGTCCACGGCATTCAGGGGATCGAGGTGGAAGCTGTGCACGATGCGCTCCCGCAGTTGGCGGATAGCCGGGTCGGTGAGCAGCTCATCGAGCTCCGGCTGGCCGAAGAGGACGATCTGGAGAAGCTTGTGGTGGCGTGTCTCCAGATTGGACAGGAGCCGAATCTCCTCCAGGGTGGGCAGCGGCATGGCCTGCGCCTCCTCGACGAAGAGAACGACCTGCCGGCCTTCGCCGTGGCGTTTCAGGAGATGCTCGTGGAGGGCTTGCATGACCTGCAGGCGGGGCGCCTCCGCCGCCACCGGAAGCTGCAGATCGAGGGCGATGGCATGCAGGATCTCCTCCGGCCCCATGCTGGGGTTGGCGAGATAGACGGTATCCACGGTGGCGGGGAGGCTTGCCTCCAGCATGCGGCAAAGCATGGTCTTGCCGCTGCCCACCTCGCCGATCACCTTGACGATGCCTTCGCCATGGGTGACAGCGTAGATCAGGGCATCGAGGATGGCGCCGCGGTTGCCCCCCGGGAAAAAGAAATCCGGATTGGGCGTGATGCGGAAGGGGGGTTCTCTGAGACCGAAAAACTCGAGATACACGCGAAGGCTGCCTTCCCCCTATTCGCGGGCCGCGTTTTCGTAGGACTGCATGCGGCTGTAGAGCGTGGTGCGGTTCACCCCCAGCAGTTTCGCGGCCTGGCTCAGATTGCCGTGGGTGATCTTGAGCGCCGCTTCCACGTAGGCCTTTTCCCACTGCTTGAGGGTCTGGTCCAGGTTGAAGTGGGTGGTGCTTGACAGGTGCTTGCGCGCCATTTCCTCCACGGCCTCGCCGCGGGTGAGGGCGGCCAGGGGATCGGGCACGTGGATTTCGCTGTCCAGCTCGTCCTCGAGGGCTTCGGCGCTGACCCGTTGGCCCCCATACTTGGTTGTGAGCCGGATGACGATGTTGCGCAGCTCGCGCACGTTGCCCGGGAAGGGGTAGCTCATCCAGCGCGCCGTGGCCTGCTTGTCCAGTTCGAAGGGTTCCACCTTGGCCTGACGGGCGTAGAAATTGCGGAAATGGTCGAGCAGCGCCAGCTTGTCCTCGCCCAGCTCCCGCAGGGGAGGCACATCGATGGTGAACACCGACAGGCGATGGTAGAGATCGGCGCGGAAACGTCCGGCGCGGATTTCCGCTCGCAGGTCGCGATTGGTGGCGGCGACGATGCGCGCATTGGAATGCCGGGTCTGGGTTTCGCCCACCCTCTGGAATTCGCCATTTTCCAAAACGCGCAGCAGTTTCGCCTGCAACTCGAAGGGCAGCTCGCCGATCTCGTCCAGAAACAGCGTGCCGTCGCTGGCATCCTCGAAATAGCCAGAGCGCGCGGTCTGGGCGCCGGTGAATGCGCCCTTGCTGTAACCGAAGAGGGTGGGCTCCACCAGGGTGGGCGAGATGGCCGCGCAGTTCAGGGCGAGGAAGGGCTTCCTGCGGCGACTGCTCAGCCGGTGCAGGCAGGCGGCGACCAGTTCCTTGCCGCTGCCGGATTCGCCTTCGATGAGCACGGGGAAGGGGGAATCCGCGAACTGGGCGATCTGCTGCCGCAGCTTGGCCACCGGGGGACTTTCGCCGACGATGCCGCAGGTGGCATCGCTTTCCGCCGCCGCTTCCGCCGCCACCTCGGCACGCCGCGCCTCGAGGGCCCGTTCCAGGTGCCGGGTGAGGACGTCGGGGTCGCAGGGTTTGGCGATGAAATCGATGGCGCCCAGGGTGCGCGCATGGCGGGCGTTGGCCTCGTCGTTCTGCCCCGACAGGACCAGGATTTTGATGTCCGGCGAATAGGCGAGCAGCTCGGAAATGAGGTGAAAGCCTTCGTCCGGCAGATGGGGAAGCGGCGGCAGACCCAGGTCCACCAGCGCGAGTTCAGGCGGGGATTCCAGCTCCTGCAACAGGACCTGGGCGCGCGCCCGCGAATCGGCGGTATAGACGCGGAACTTGCGCGCGAGCACGAAGCTCAGGGTTTCACTGATCAGAGGATCGTCATCGACGATCAGCAGAGCAGGTTTTTCGTCTTGCGGCGTGGTCATGGCACTCCTACGAAAACTGCCTCTGCGCCCAATTGGGAATTCTGCTTTTTTGCCCATTTTGCCAGAAGGGCGCCGGCAAAACCAAGCCGGCCGGCTGCGCCTTCAGCCGATTGCGGCAAGATAGGCTTCCTCCAGCGTCGGGCTTGCAAACTGCTCGCGGCAGGCGGCGGGGGTGCCGGCAAAGCGCAGACGGCCATCATGGAGGATGGCCATGGCGGCGCACAATTCCTCCACGTCGGCGAGGCTATGGGTGCTCATGAACACCGTTCTGCCCGCCGCGGTGAGGGCTGCAAGCTCCCGTTTGAGGAGCGCTCGCGCCTTCGGGTCCAGCCCGCTCATGGGTTCGTCGAGGACAAACAGACGCGCCCGGCTGGCAAGACAGGCGGCAAGCCCCAGTTTGCGCGTCATGCCTTTGGAGTAGGTGCGGGCCAGCCGGTCAAGCGCGGCGGGGTCGAAGTCGAGGGCGCTAAAGTAGGCGCGGATCTCCTCTTCCGAATAAGGCTCCCCGCGCAGGGTCTGCAGGTAGCGCAGGAACTCGCGTCCGGTGAGATGGTGGAAAGGCAAGAAATTTTCCGGCAGATAGGCGAGCGGCCGGCGGGCGGCGACCGAGCGGTGTGTCACGCCCAGCAGGCGGATGGTGCCACCATCCAAGTGCACGAAATCCAGCATGCATTTGATGAGGGTGGTCTTGCCCGCACCGTTGGCCCCCACCAGGCCGAAGGCGACCCCCTGCGGCACGGTGAGGGAAATGCCGCAAAGGGCGGCCACCGGGCCGTAGGACTTGCGCACTTCGGTGAGCTCGATGGCGGCATCGGTCATGGGGGGATCATAGCACCGAGGATCGCCGTCACGTCGTGCCGGGGCTGCCAGCCAAGCTCGGTGTGGGCGCGGCTGCAGTCGAGGGTGAGGGAATGGCGCAGCCCCGCCAGCCACCCGGGCTCGCCACCGAAACCGGTGAGGCGCCAGGCGGTGGACAACAGACCCCGGGCGAGGAAAAAGGGCAGCGGCAGGCGACGCCCGGGCAGCGCATCGAGGGTGAAGCTGCCGGGCGCAGCGAGGTTGAAGGGACCAGCCACTGGCCGCTCAAGGGCGGCGAGGATGGCGTCTGCCACGTCCTCTTCGTGCACGCATTGCAGGCGCGGCGCTGGGCCGGACACCTTCACACCAAGGGGCAGCCTGAGCAGCGTTGCCAGCAGGGGCTGGCAATGGGGGCCGAGAATGGCGTGGGGGCGCAGGCGCACCACCTGCGGCAGCGTGGCGGCGAGCCAGGCCTCCACTTCCGCCTTGTGGTGGGCATAGAGAAAACCCGGCAGGGGAGCGAGCGGCGCGGCTTCGGTGAGATTCTCGCCCCCGCCATAGACGGCGGCGCTGGACAGGTGCACGAGCCGTTGTACTCCCCGTTCGGCGGCCAGGGTGAACACCCGCCGGGTGCCTTCCACGTTCACCGCGCGCATGCTTGGCGCATCGAGCCGCCCGCGCAGCACGACGAAGGCCAGATGCACCAGCGCATCGCAGCCCGCGATGAGCCCCTCGAAGCCTGCCTCCCGGATATCCAGGCGGTGGGCAATGAGCTTGGCATGGCGAAAGGGCGTCGGGCGCACATCGCAGCCCACCACCGCCTCCACCCAGGGCGCTGCACAGAGGCGCGGCAGCAGGACCCGGGCGAGATGCGAGGCGCTACCGGTGAGCAGAACCCGCATGATCAGGCCCATCCCCCACGGCGAAATGGGGCATCACCTCCTCGGCGAGCACGTGCAGGCATTCCCGCACCAGGTCGGTGGGCAAGGCACCCGCCCCCACCGCACACAGCAGATGGGTGACGCCCGCCTCGCGGTATTTGCCGAGCGCCTCCACGCATTCCTCGGGGGAGCCGACGACAGCCATGCCGAAGGTGGTGAGGAAACGCAGATTGACGCCCAGCCGCAGGAGGTGACGGAAGCGGCCAAGGCTTGCGAAATGTTCATAGCCCGGGTAGAGGCGCTCAAGCACCGGGGCGGTGACGCGGAAGAGCTCACGGTAGAACCACTCGAAGGCGGGCGCGGCGAGCCTGCGCGCCCGACGCCCATCGCGCAGACAGAAAATGCCCAGGGCAAGACCGATGGAAGGCGGCGTGGAAGGGGGCCAGGCTGCGCGATAGGCGGCGAGGTCGGCGCGGGTCATGAACCACGGTTTGAAGGGCCCGGCAAGCACGGGCAGCTTCTGGTCGGCCGCCCAGGCGAAACCCTCGGGGCTCACCGCCGCCGCCCACAGGGGCGGTGCCGCCTGCACCGGCTTGGGCAGGATGTTGACCGTCTCGCCGCTTACGAGCCGCACCGGCTCGCGGCGGAAACTCGCGCGCAGCAGTGCCAAGGCCTCCGTCATGATGGCGCGGCTGTTTTTCTGATCGGCGCCGAATACCGCGTACTCCAGGGGCGAAAAACCGCGCCCAATACCCACCTCGAGGCGGCCGCCGGAGAGCACATCGAGGGTCGCCACCCGTTCCGCCACGCGCACCGGGTGATGGAGGGGAAGCGGGATCACCGCCAGACCCAGACGCAGCCGGCGGGTGCGGGTGCTCGCCGCGGCCAGCAGAAGATCGGGCGCAGCGCAATGGGAATAGTCGCCGCTGAAGTGATGCTCCGGCAGCCAGGCGCAGCGGAAGCCCAGCGTGTCCGCGAGTTCCAGCTCGCAAAGCCAGTCCGCCACCGCCTGGGTTTCGCTGCGGCCAAGCTGCGGTGGCATGGCCAGCTCATGAAAGAGATCGAAGTGCATGCCCGTGTGGGGGATAATCCTACCCTATGACACATGCGGCGACACATTTCTGCGCCCTCGGTGCGATCGGCTGGGATCATCCCCAGTGGGTGGGTCCCTTCTACCCGGAAGACCTGCCGGAGGAATGGCGGCTTGCCTACTACAACACCCAGTTCGATTGCGTCTTTCTGCCCTATCCCCTGTGGGCCCACGCCCCGCTGCCGACGGTGGCGTCGTGGGCCGAAGAGACCCTGGAGCGTTTCCGTTTCCTCCTCGAGCATCCGCCGCGCGCGCCCGATCAGGGGGACTACGAGCGCATCGCCGCTTTGGGCGAGCGGGCCGTGCTCCTCACCGCCGAAACACGGGATTTTCTCCTCTGGTTTGATGCCGGCACCGACCTGAAAGACCTCGCCGCACGCCTTCAGGCCAAGGCGAAGGAGGCTTTCGCCGGCAACCACAGGCTTTACCTGCTCTCCCTCGATGCCGATCTTGCGAGCCTAGTGCAGGTGCGCACCCTGCTGGAGGTGCTGGGGTATTGACGTGTGCTGGCGTCACACCCGGGGGATGACGGTGTCCTGTCACCAGTGCTGTTTCTGTCTGGCCGAAGACCGACGTTTCGGGTAGAATGCCGCGATTTTGGCGCACATTCATGGCTTCCGAGAACCTGATCGAAATCCGGGACGTGAATTTCACCTACGACGTGCGGCCGGTGCTCAAGGGCATCAACATGGACATCCCGCGCGGCAAGGTGGTGGCCATCATGGGCCTGTCCGGCTGCGGCAAGACGACGCTTTTGCGCCTGATCGGGGCGCAGATTCTGCCCACCAGCGGCCAGGTGGTGGTGGACGGTCAGGTGACCAGTGCGTTGGATCGCGAGGGGGTGTTCGCCCTGCGTCGTCGCATGGGCATGTTGTTCCAGTTCGGGGCGCTGTTCACGGACATGACCGTGTTCGACAACGTGGCTTTTCCGCTGCGGGAGCACACCCGGCTGCCGGAGTCCCTCATCCGCGACCTGGTGATGATGAAGCTGCATGCGGTGGGCCTGCACGCGGTGTGGAACATGCGTCCGGCGGAGCTCTCCGGGGGCATGGCGCGGCGGGTGGCGCTGGCACGGTGCCTTGCCCTCGATCCCATGCTCATCATGTACGACGAACCCTTCACCGGCCTGGACCCGATTTCCATGAGTGTCATCGGCAATCTGGTGCGCCGCCTCAACGACGCGCTGGGGGCCACCTCCATCATCGTCACCCATGACGTTCAGGAGTCGCTGCGGATCGTGGACTACATCTATTTCATGGCGGATGGCGTGGTGATCGCGCAGGGCACGCCGGAGGAAATCCGCCATTCCGACACGCCCTTCGTCCACCAGTTCGTGCATGGTGAGATCGATGGGCCGATGGCCTTCCATTACCCCGCCGCCCCCTATGGCGCCGATCTTGAAGTGGAGGTCGCCCATGCCTGAGCGCCTGGTCAGCACCGTGCGGGGGATTGGCCACCGGGTGGTGGATGCCGTCTGGCGTCTGGGCTATGCGGCGCGTTTCTTCGTCGCCACGCTTTTCCACTCGGGGGCAAGCTTCCGCCGTTTCCATCTCACGATCAAGGAAATCTACTTCAGTGGCGTGCTGTCCCTGATCATCATTCTGGTGTCGGGGCTGTTCGTGGGCATGGTGCTGGGCCTGCAGGGTTATGAAACCCTGCAGAAATACGGCTCCGAGTCGGCGCTGGGCACGCTGGTGGCCCTGTCGCTGGTGCGGGAGCTGGGGCCGGTGCTGGCGGCGCTGCTCTTCGCCAGCCGCGCGGGGTCCGCCATCACTGCGGAAATCGGTTTGATGAAGGCCACCGAGCAGCTTTCAGCCATGGAGATGATGGCGGTCGATCCCATTGCCCGGGTGGTGGCGCCGCGCTTCTGGGGCGGAGTCATCTCCATGCCCCTGCTTGCCGCCCTGTTCTCCGCCATCGGTGTCTTCGGCGGCTACCTGGTGGGGGTGGTGTTGATCGGCGTGGACGAAGGGCAGTTCTGGTCCCAGATGCAGGCGGCGGTGGATTTCCGCCAGGACATCGTCAATGGCGTGATCAAGAGCGTGGTGTTCGGCGTCGCCGTCACCGCCATCGCCCTCTTCGAGGGTTACGATGCGCCACCCACGGCGGAAGGTGTCTCCCACGCCACCACGCGCACCGTGGTGACGTCTTCGCTGGCCGTGCTCGGGTTGGATTTCGTCTTGACCGCATTCATGTTTCGGGGGGTATAGGGAGAATGGAACGCACGACGCTGGATTTGTGGGTGGGCGCCTTCGTGGTGGCTGGTATCGCCGCCCTGCTGGTGCTCGCCTTCAAGGTGGGCAATCTGGGCACCTTCAACCACAATGAAACCTACACCCTGTGGGCGGAGTTCGAAAACATCGGTGGCCTCAAGGTGCGCGCGCCGGTGAAGAGCGCGGGCGTGGTGGTGGGGCGGGTGAGCGACATCCAGTTCGACAATCAGACTTTCCGCGCCAAGGTGACGTTCCACGTGGACAAGCGTTACCAGTTTCCCAAGGACACCTTCGCCAAAATCCTCACCTCGGGGCTTCTGGGGGAGCAGTACATCGGCCTCGACCCCGGCGGGGATCCGGACAACTTGGCGGATGGTGACAAGATCGCCCGCACCCAGTCCGCAGTGGTGCTGGAAAACCTGATCGGCCAGTTCCTCTACTCCAAGGCGGCCGAGGGAAACGGCGAGAAAAAATGATCCGGCAATGAGGACCAGACCATGAAAAAACTGCTGCTTTTCCTTTTCCTGATCGCTCCCCTGACCACTTACGCCAACGCGATGCCGCCGGACGAGCTTGTCAAGTCGGTGGCAAGCGAGGTCATCGCCATTCTCAAGACGGACAAGGACATCCAGAAGGGGGATGCGAAGAAAATCTACGCCCTGGTGGATGCCAAGGTGCTACCCCATTTCGATTTCACGCGCATGACGCGGCTTGCGGTCGGGCGCTACTGGAAGGACGCGACGCCCGAGCAGCAGCAGCGCCTCACCCGGGAATTCCGCGATCTGCTGGTGCGTACCTATGCCATGTCGCTTGCCAACTACAAAAACCAGACCATCGAGTACAAACCCCTGCGCATCGGGCCCAATGACACCGATGTCACGGTGAAGACGGTGGTCATCGAGCCGGGCCGGCAGCCGATCCCCATCGACTATCAGATGGTGAGGACACCCGATGGCTGGAAGGTGTACGACATCACGGTGGAGGGGGTGAGCCTGGTGGTGAATTACCGTTCCAGCTTTGCCCAGGAAATCCAGCAGGGTGGCGTGGAGAGGCTGATACAGACCCTGGCGGCGAAGAACGCCCAGGTGGGTCAGCCCACCCAGAAGAACTGATGGGCGCCGTGCGTCGGGAAGGGTCGTGCCTGAAGCTGGACGGCCCGGTGCAGATGTCCAACGTGCCGGCGCTCCTGGCGGAGGCGGCGCCTCTTTTTGGCCAGGACATCCACTGCATTGACCTCGCCGGGGTGACGGAGGTGGATTCCTCCGCCGTGAGCCTGCTGCTGGAATGGCAGCGCCAGGCCGCCCGTCGGGGCATGCGCCTGCGCTTTGCCCATCTGCCCGCAAGCCTGAAAAGCCTGGCCGCCCTCTACGGTGTCACCGACCTGCTGCCCGAAGCGGAGTAGAAGCCGCCGTGCAGCCCGCCCTCGAGGTCTGCGGCGTCCACAAGCGCTTCGGGGCACTCGAAGCCCTGCGCGGGGTGGACCTCAAGGTGGAGCAGGGCGAGTTCTTCGCGCTGCTGGGCCCCAATGGGGCAGGCAAATCCACGCTCATCAACATTATCGCGGGGCTTGCCCGCGCCACCGCCGGCACCGCCCGCGTCATGGGCCACGACGTGGTGGCGGACTACCGCGCAGCACGCCGTGCCCTCGGTGTGGTGCCCCAGGAACTGGTCTTCGACCCCTTCTTCACGGTACGGGAAACGCTCACCATCCAGTCCGGCTATTTCGGCCTGCGGCGGAATGACGCGTGGATCGACCAACTGCTTGCCGGCCTCGGCCTTGCCGACAAGGCCGACACCAACATGCGGCGTCTTTCGGGGGGCATGAAACGGCGCGTGCTGGTTGCCCAGGCCCTGGTGCACAAACCCCCGGTGATCATTCTCGATGAGCCGACCGCGGGCGTGGACGTGGAGTTGCGGCAAAGCCTGTGGCAATTCATCCAGCAGCTCAACCAGGAGGGGCATACCATCCTCCTCACCACCCATTACCTGGAGGAGGCGGAGGCACTGTGCAACCGCATCGCCATGCTCAAGCAGGGGCGCATCATCGCCCTCGATACCAAGGAAAATCTTCTCGCCCGCTTCACCGAAAAATACGCCACCTTCACCCTGCGCGCAGGTCGTCTGCCTGACACCCTGGCAGGCAGCGTGGTGAGGCAGGGCGACCGCTACACAGTGCGGCTCAACGACATGGCGGAGCTGGAGCAGCTCCTTTGCACCCTGCGCACCGAGGGCGCCACCATTGCGGAACTGGATCTGGTCAAGCCGGATCTGGAGGAAGTCTTTTTGCACCTCATGCAAAGCGAAGCATGACCTCCTTCCTCACCCTTTTCTACAAGGAACTGCTGCGTTTCTGGAAGGTCTTTCTGCAGACCATCCTCGCCCCCATCATCACGGCCCTGCTCTATCTCCTCATCTTCTCCCACGTGCTCTCCCGACACGAGGTCTATCCCGGCGTGCCCTATACCGCTTTTCTCATTCCGGGGCTTGCCATGATGTCGGTGCTGCAGAATGCCTTTGCCAACAGTTCCTCGAGCCTCATCCAGTCCAAGATCACCGGCAACATCGTTTTCGTTTTGCTGCCGCCCATCTCCTATTTGGAATTCTTCCTCGCCTATGTGCTGGCCTCCATGGTGCGCGGCGTGGTGGTGGGCCTGGGTGTGCTGGGCGTGGCCACCTGGTTTACGCCGGTGCCCCTTCTGCATCCCGGCTGGGCGTTGGTGTTCGCCCTGCTGGGCAGCGCCCTGATGGGGGCACTGGGCGTAGTGGCGGGGATCTGGGCGGAGAAATTCGACCAGATGGCCGGCTTCCAGAACTTCATCATCATGCCTCTCACCTTCCTTGCCGGGGTCTTCTATTCCATCCACTCCCTGCCTCCCTTCTGGCAGGCGCTGTCCCATTTCAACCCCTTCTTTTACATGGTCGATGGTTTTCGTTTCGGCTTCTTCGGCGTATCCGACGTGCCGCCGCTGACCAGCTTGTTCATTGTCGCGGCCGCCTGTTTGGTCTTATCATTGATCACCCTGCAATTGCTGAGATCGGGTTACAAGCTTCGCTACTGACCCCATGGTGACACCGGAACAGATCGAGCAATACATCCGTGAGGGGCTGCCCTGTGATCACGTGGAGGTGCGCGGGGATGGCCATCATTTCGAGGCAGTGATCGTGAGCCCCCTCTTCCGGGGCAAGAACCGGGTGCAGCAGCACCAGGCCGTCTATGCCGCTCTGGGGGACAGGATGCGCGAGGAAATCCACGCCCTTTCCATGAAAACCTTCACCCCGGAAGACTGGGCGCAGCGCTAGCCTTGTTTCCCCCACCGGCCAAGGGCGGCACCCCCTGGTCATAAGCGAACGCAATCATGGACAAACTTCTCATCCAGGGCGGCGTGCCCCTTTCCGGCGAGGTGCGCATCTCCGGTGCCAAGAATGCGGCCCTGCCCATCCTCTGCGCCGCCCTGCTCACCCCTGACACCCTCACCCTCACCAACGTTCCCCATCTGCGGGACGTGACCACCATGCTGACCCTTCTGGCGCGCATGGGCATGCAGGTGACGGTGGACGAAAAAATGGGGGTCAGTGTCTGCGCCAGCGACATCCGCCAACGGGAGGCACCCTACGAAATGGTGAAGACCATGCGCGCCTCCATCCTCGTGCTGGGGCCGCTTCTCGCCCGTTTCGGCGAAGCGCGGGTGTCCCTGCCCGGGGGGTGCGCCATCGGCTCACGTCCGGTGGACCTGCACATCAAGGGCTTGCAGGCGATGGGCGCCGACATCCGCATCGAACACGGCTATATCGTCGCCCGCGCCGACCGCCTGCGGGGCGCGCGCATTTTCATGGACCTGGTGTCGGTCACCGGTACGGAAAACCTGATGATGGCGGCCACGCTGGCCGAGGGGGAAACGGTGATCGAAAACGCGGCCCGCGAGCCCGAAGTGGTCGATCTCGCCCAGTGTCTTTCCAGCATGGGCGCTCACATCACCGGCGCGGGCACCGACGTCATCCGCATCCGCGGCGTCGAAAGGTTGCATGGCGCAAGCCACCGCATCATGCCCGACCGCATCGAAACCGGTACCTATCTCTGCGCCGCCGCCGCCACGGGGGGCGAAATCCGCCTCACCCACACCTCGGCCACCTATCTCGACGCCGTCATCGACAAGCTGATGGATGCCGGCTGCGAAATCACCACGGAGAAATCGCCCCAGCATGAAGCCATCCGGCTGAAAGCGCCGGCCAAGTTGGAAGCCGTCTCCGTGCGCACCGCGCCCTATCCCGCCTTTCCCACCGACATGCAGGCGCAGTTCATGGCCATCAACACCATTGCCCGCGGCACGGCGGTGATTCGCGAAACCATTTTCGAAAACCGCTTCATGCACGCCGTGGAGCTCAAACGGCTGGGGGCCAACATCCGTATCGATGGCAACCAGGCGGTGGTGGAGGGGGTGGAGCGTCTCACCGGTGCCGCCGTCATGGCCACCGACCTGCGCGCCTCGGCGAGCCTGGTGATTGCCGGCCTGGTGGCTGAAGGCGAAACCCTCATCGACCGCATCTACCACCTCGACCGGGGCTACGAGGCCATCGAGGAAAAACTCTCCCGCCTGGGCGCGCGCATCCGGCGCGTGCGCTGAAAGCTCAGGGGAAAACCGCTTCTCTGATCCCTGATTCCTGCTGCCTGACGCCTTACGCCTGTCAACGCGGCGGTCGCTGCTCATCGTCCGTATAAAGACCTTCGCGAAAGACGCGGGCGGCGCTCTGGTAAAGGGCGATGGCTTCGCGTGCCAGGGCGGGGTCCTCGATGGGGGAAGCGGGCAGGCCACGGGCGTCGAGGCGGAAGACACTCACTTGGCGGCGGGGTCGCAGCACCACCAATTTGTCGTCCTTGAGATAACCCAGGGTCTGGTAGTTGGCGACGAAGGCCCGGTCGCCCCCGGCTGGCGCGTGCAGCATGTCGCGCCCGAAGAACTTGCCAAAGTAGCTCACACCCAGCAGGCCAAGCAGGGTGGGGGGAATGTCGATCTGCGACATCAGCCGGTCCACCCGCTGCGCGGCAACGTGCTTGGGCGAGTAGAAGAAGACCGGAATGCGATACTTGTCCACCGGGATTTCGAGGGTTCCCCGGGCATTGGCGCCGTGGTCGGCGGTGATGACGAAGAGGGTGTCGTCGAACCACGGCCGTTTGCGCGCTTCGGCAAGCAGGTGGCCAATTGCCCAATCCGCGTACTTGACGGCCCCCTCGCGCCCAGAGCCGGAGGGAATGTCGATGCGGCCTGCGGGATAGGTGTAAGGCCGGTGGTTGCTGGTGGTCATGATATGCATGAAAAAGGGCCGCCAGGCACCGCTGCGGCGCGCTTTTTCCGCGGCGTGGTCGAGGACGCGCAGGGCTTCATCGAAGAGATATTCATCGGCCACCCCCCACACATTGGCGAAGCCGATGCGTTCCGGGGCCATGTCGGTGCGGTCGAAGACGTGGTAGTCATTGCGGGCGAAGAAGGCATTCATGTTGTCGAAATAACCGTAGCCCCCGTAGGCGAAGTAAACGTCGTAGCCGAGATCCTCCAGGACCGCGCCGAGGGAAAACAGATGCTCGTTGTGGGGCCGGCGCACGATGGACTGGCCGGGTGTCGGCGGCAGCGCCAAAGAGAGCGCCTCCAGCCCGCGCACCGTCCGGTTGCCGGTGGCATAAGCATTGGCGAACCACAGACTCTCCTGCGCCAGGCGATCCAACACCGGCGTCAAGCCACGCCGGTCGCCATAACTGCCGAGGAACTCGGCACCCAGGCTTTCGATGCTGACCAGGACGACATTCAGACGCCGCGGCCCGTCGCCGGGGAAAAAGCGCGTCACCCCGCCCGCCGCCTGCGGCAGCCAGACCCCGCCGTCGGCGGCCAGCACGGCGCGGGTGATGGCATAGGCCTCGGCGCGCGGCAGGGCGGCGTAGAAGCGCTCGAAATCCAACTCGTTACGCCGGTTGGCGGCGAAGAAGGAATAAATCCCGTTGCCCGCCAATTCATTGACGGTATCGCTGCGGCTGGTGTCCTTCAGTTCCTGGTCGAGTCCCACGGCGAAGGCGAGGACCAGGCCGACTGAACCCAGGAGCCAGGCCGCGCGGGACCGCCACGGCCACGGCGCCGCCGCCGCACGATAGACGCGCCGCCCCAGCAGAAGCCATGGCACCAGGGCGGCGAAGGCCACGCCGGCGACGATGTGCCCCACGGGATAACTCTCCTTGATATTGCCCAGCACCTCCTGGGTGTAGATGAGGTAATCGACGGCGATGAAATTGAACCGGGCGCCGAATTCTTCCCAGAACAGCCATTCCGCCACGGCGGTGAGCATGAGGAGGAAAGTCAGGACGAAGAGCACCACCATCCCCAGCGCGCGCCAGGTGTGCCAGCGGGCGAGCCGGTCAGGAACGACAGCCAGCGCCAGAACCACTGGCGTGACGAAATACACCGCAGTGGCGAGGTCGTAGAGGAAGCCGAAGCCGAAAATGGCAACATAGGGCAGAAGGCCCGGCGGCACGCCTTCCCGCGCCTGCCACAGCAGGGCGATGCGGGTGGCCGTGGAAACGAAAAGTAGGCAACTCGCCAGCGCAAGGGCAGGGGCAAGCCGGGAGGGAAGGCGGATTCTTTGCATCATCGATGGCGGGAAATCCAACATCATAGCGGGCCGGCCGGCGTCGGCAAAGGCTTAAGAGGGGGGCGCGGCGGCCCCGTGGGGTCAGCGGCGGTTCTCCGCTACAATGAGCGTTTTGGAAGCGCCACCGTGTCCCAGCTCACCATCGCCTTATCCAAGGGCCGCATCTTCGAGGAGACCACACCGCTTCTGCAGGCGGCGGGCATCGTGCCCCTCGAAGACCCGGAAGCCTCGCGCAAGCTCATCATCGGCACCAGCCAGCCAGAGGTGCGCCTCATCATCGTGCGGGCCACCGATGTGCCCACCTATGTGCAGCACGGGGGGGCGGACCTGGGGATCGCCGGCAAGGACGTGCTGCTGGAGCATGGCGGCACCGGCCTCTACCAGCCTCTCGATTTGGGGATTGCCCGCTGTCGTATGATGGTGGCGGTGCCGGAGGGCTTCGATTACGCCGGCCGGGTGCGCCAGGGGGCGCGGCTGCGGGTGGCGACCAAATACGTGAAGACGGCGCGGGAGCATTTTGCCGGCAAGGGGGTGCACGTGGATTTGATCAAGCTCTACGGTTCCATGGAGCTCGCCCCCCTGGTGGGCCTGGCGGACGCCATCGTCGATCTCGTCTCCACGGGCAGCACGCTGCGGGCCAACCGGCTGGTGGCGGTGGAGGAGATCATGCCCATCAGCGCTCGCCTGGTGGTGAACCAGGCGGTGCTCAAGCTCCGCTACGCGCAGATCCGGCCCCTCATCGATGCCTTCGCTCAAGCCGTGAGGTCCGAAACGGAAAATCCCGCCTGATTCAGGGGTACACCATGCTCAAACTGCGTCGCCTTTCCACCCGTGATGCCGATTTCGAAGCCCGCTTCGCCCAACTGCTTGCCTTCGAGGGCGCCCAGGATGCCACCATCGAGGCCACCGTGGCGCGCATCCTGGAGGATGTGAAAAGTCGGGGTGATGCGGCGGTGCTGGACTATACGCGGCAGTTCGACCGCTTGACGGCGCCTTCGGTGGCGGCCCTGGAACTGCCCGCTCCGCGTCTTGCTGAGGCCCTGGAAGCACTTCCCCCGGACACGCGGGCGGCACTTTCCACCGCCGCCGAACGGGTGCGGGCCTACCACGAGCGGCAGCTCCTCCACTCCTGGACCTACCGGGAGGCGGATGGCACGCTGCTGGGCCAGCAGGTCACGGCGCTGGATCGGGTGGGGCTCTATGTGCCGGGGGGCAAGGCCGCCTATCCCTCCTCCGTGCTCATGAACGCCATCCCCGCCAAGGTGGCGGGGGTGGGCGAGCTCATCATGGTGGTGCCCACCCCCGGCGGGGTGGTGAACGAGCTCGTGCTCGCCGCCGCCGCCGTCTGTGGCGTGGACCGGGTGTTCACCATCGGCGGTGCGCAGGCGGTGGGGGCGCTCGCCTACGGCACCGAGACCATTCCCCAGGTGGACAAGATCGTCGGCCCGGGCAATGCCTACGTGGCCACGGCCAAGCGCAGGGTGTTCGGCGTGGTGGGCATCGACATGGTGGCGGGACCCTCGGAAATCCTCATCATCTGCGACGGCCGGACGGAGCCGGAGTGGATCGCCATGGACCTCTTCTCCCAGGCGGAGCACGATGAGCTGGCACAATCCATCCTGCTTTCCCCGGATGCCGCCTTCATCGACCGGGTAGCGGAGGCCATCGCGCGCCTGCTGCCGGACATGCCGAGGCGGGAGGTGATCACCGCCTCCCTGGAGCGACGCGGGGCGCTCATTGAGGTGCGGGATCTGGAGGAGGCGGTGGCGCTGGCCAACCGCATCGCGCCGGAGCATCTGGAGCTGTCGGTGACGGATGCGGAGACGTGGGCGGCCAAGATCCGCCACGCCGGCGCCATCTTCATGGGGCGCCTCACCTGCGAGGCGTTGGGGGACTATTGCGCCGGGCCCAACCATGTCCTGCCCACCTCCCGCACGGCCCGTTTTTCCTCGCCCCTGGGGGTTTATGACTTCCAGAAGCGCTCCAGTCTGATCCAGGTGTCGCCGGAGGGTGCCAATACCCTGGGCCGTATCGCCGCCACCCTGGCCTACGGCGAAGGCCTACCGGCGCATGCCAAGTCGGCGGAGTATCGGATTACCCATCGCTGAAGAATCCTGGACCCGAAAGTGAGGCGTAGGGGTGTGACATCCTGTCCTCTCTGTGGTCCGACGTGAAAAACCATGCCTTTGACCCCTGAGCAGCTCATCCGCGACGACATCCGGGCGCTTTCGGCCTATCACGTGCCTAAAGCCACCGGCCTCATCAAGCTGGATGCCATGGAGAACCCCTACCGTCTGCCGGAGGGGCTGCGCCGGGAAATCGGACAACTGGTGGCGGAAGCGGAAATCAACCGCTATCCGGACGCGGCAGCCGCCCGGCTGAAAGCCCGACTGCGGGAAAGCATGGGTATCGCCGGCGGCTTCGACCTCCTCCTGGGCAATGGCTCGGATGAGATCATCCAGATGCTCGCCCTTGCCGTGGCGCGTCCCGGGGCCACCCTCCTGGGCTTCGAGCCTTCCTTCGTCATGTATCGCATGATCGCCACTTTCGCCGGTCTGCGCTACGTGGGCGTGCCCCTCAAGCCGGATTTTACCCTCGATGGGGAGGCTACCCTGGCGGCGATCGAGGAACATCGCCCCGCTCTGGTTTTCATTGCCTATCCCAACAATCCCACCGGCAATCTCTTTGCCGAGGCAGATATCCTACGCATCCTCGAGGCGGCGCCGGGGCTTGTGGTGGTGGATGAGGCCTATCATGTCTTCGCCGGTAAAAGCTTCCTCGATCGCCTAGGCAGCTACCCCAACCTGCTCATCATGCGCACCCTGTCCAAACTGGGGCTTGCCGGCCTGCGGCTGGGTTTTCTGGTGGGGGCGCCGGCCTGGCTCGGGGAACTTGACAAGGTGCGCCTGCCGTATAATGTGAACGTACTCAGCCAACTGGTGGCGGAGCGGGTGCTGGGGGAGATGGGGGTGCTTGCGGAACAGGCAGCCCGCATCCGTGACGAACGGGGCCGGCTTTTCAAGGCGCTTGCCGCCCTGCCCGGTGTGACCCCTTACCCGAGTGAGGCGAATTTCCTCCTGTTCCGCGTTGCCGACGCGGAGCGGATTTTCGAAGGATTGAAGCAACAGGGCATCCTGATCAAGAACCTGAACCGCACCCATCCCCTGCTTGCGGGCTGCCTGCGCGTGACGGTGGGCACGCCCGAGGAAAACAGCCGGTTCCTGCAAAGCCTGCAGACGCTCCTCTAGACATCATGCGCGAAGCCACCACCCAACGCGAAACCCTCGAGACCCGCATCTTCGCGCGCATCAACCTGGACGGCAGTGGCCAGTCCAGGCTCCACACCGGCGTGCCCTTTCTCGATCACATGCTGGATCAGGTGGCGCGCCATGGTCTGTTCGACATCGAGGTCGAGGCCCAAGGGGATTTGCATATCGACGCCCACCACACGGTGGAGGACGTCGGCATCACCCTCGGTCAGGTGTTCGCCACTGCCCTGGGCGACAAGAAGGGCCTGCGGCGCATGGGCTACGCCTATGCGCCCCTGGACGAGGCCCTGTCGCGGGTAGTGGTGGATTTGTCGGGCCGTCCCGGCCTGGTGTACGAGGTGGCGTTCACCCGGGCCCGCATTGGTGAATTCGACGTCGATCTCATCCGCGAATTTTTCCAGGGCTTCGTCAACCACGGGCAGCTGAGCCTCCACGTGGACAACCTGCGCGGCAGCAACGCCCACCACCAGGCGGAGAGTGTGTTCAAGGCCTTCGGCCGGGCGTTGCGCATGGCGGTGGAAGCCGACCCGCGCGCCGCGGGCATCATGCCTTCCACCAAGGGAACGCTCTAGCGCAAAACCGCGGGGTCGTGGCTCGCGAAGCGATCGCATGTTATGACTGACATCGCCGTCATCGACTACGGAATGGGCAACCTCCGTTCCGTCTCCAAGGCGCTGGAACACGTGGCGCCCCATGCCACCGTCAGCATCACCAGTGATCCGGAGGTGATTGGCCGCGCCGGCCGCGTCGTCTTCCCCGGCGTGGGGCATGCCGCCGACTGTGTGCGCGAGCTCGAGGCCCGCGGGCTGCGCCAGGCGGTGGTGGAGGCGGCGCGCAGCAAGCCCTTCCTCGGCATCTGCCTGGGCATGCAGATGCTCTTCGAGCACTCGGAGGAAGGCGACACGCCCGGGCTTGGCGTGCTGCCCGGGCGGGTGCGGCGGTTTCCCCTGGAGGCCATGCACGATGCGGCAGGCGGCAAGCTCAAGGTGCCGCACATGGGCTGGAACCAGGTGTATCAGGCGGCCCCCCATCCCCTGTGGGCGGGCATTGATGACGGGGCGCGCTTCTATTTCGTGCACAGCTTCTACTGCGAGCCGGCAAGCCCCGATCTGATCGCTGGCTACACCCTCTATCCGTTTCCTTTCACCAGTGCCGTAGCCCGGGGAAACGTGTTCGCCGTGCAGTTCCATCCGGAAAAGAGCCAGGCGGCCGGTCTCACCCTCCTCGGCAATTTCGTCACCTGGGACGGCAGTGCCACCCATGCCGGCGCCTGCGCCTCTTCTGCCTGTTTGTGAGAGTTCCGCCATGCTGATCATCCCCGCCATCGACCTCAAGGACGGTCACTGTGTCCGTCTCAAGCAGGGCGTGATGGAAAACGCCACCGTGTTCTCCGACGATCCGGCCGCCGTCGCCCGGCACTGGGTGGAGCAGGGCGCACGCCGCCTGCATCTGGTGGATCTCAACGGGGCCTTCGCCGGCAGGCCGTTGAACGAAAAGGCGATCCAGGCCATCATCGACGCGGTCGGCGGCGAGATTCCCGTCCAGCTGGGCGGCGGCATCCGCGATCTCGATACCATCGAGCGTTATCTGGACGATGGCGTGAGCTACATCATCATCGGCACCGCCGCAGTGAAAAACCCGGGCTTCCTCCATGAGGCCTGCGATGCCTTTCCGGGCCACATCATCGTCGGCCTGGATGCCCGCGATGGCAAGGTGGCGGTGGAGGGCTGGTCCAAGATGACCGGCCACGACGTGGTGGACCTGGCGCGGAAATTCGAGGGCTATGGCGTGGAAGCCGTGATCTATACCGACATTGGCCGCGACGGCATGCTCACCGGCGTCAACATCGAAGCCACGGTGCGGCTGGCGCGGGCACTCACCATCCCCGTCATCGCCAGTGGTGGCATCACCAATCTCGATGACATCCGCGCCCTGTGCGCCGTGGAAGGGGAAGGCATCATGGGGGCCATCACCGGCCGCGCCATCTACGAAGGCACTTTGGATTTCGCCGCGGCGCAGAAGCTTGCCGACGAACTCACGGGCAACTGAGGCAGAAAACCTCACCGCGAGCCAAGGCCATTTTTCATTCCTTCCACTTTCGGTCCCATGGCCCTTGCCAAACGCATCATTCCCTGCCTTGATGTCACCGCCGGTCGTGTGGTGAAAGGGGTCAATTTCGTCAACCTCCAGGACGCAGGGGATCCGGTGGAGATTGCCCGTCGTTACGACGAGCAGGGGGCGGACGAGCTCACCTTCCTCGACATCACCGCAAGCGCCGATCAACGGGACATCCTCCTTTCCGTGGTGGAGGCGGTGGCCTCACAGGTTTTCATCCCCCTCACCGTGGGCGGCGGGGTGCGGTCAGTGGAAGACGTGCGCCGGCTGCTCCACGCCGGCGCCGACAAGGTGTCCATGAACACCTCGGCGGTGCAGAACCCGGCGCTGGTGGGCGAGGCGGCGGCCCGTTTCGGCAACCAGTGCATCGTCGTCGCCATCGACGCCAAAGCGGTGGCGCCGGGACGGTGGGAGGTCTTCACCCATGGGGGGCGCCGGCCCACCGGTCGCGACGCGGTGGCCTGGGCCAAGGAGGTGGAGGCCCTCGGTGCGGGCGAGATTTTGCTCACCTCCATGGACCGGGATGGCACCCGGCAGGGCTTCGACCTCGCCCTCACCCGGACCGTGGCCGATGCGGTGGACATTCCCGTCATCGCCAGCGGTGGCGTGGGCAATCTGGATCATCTGGTGGCGGGCATCCTGGAAGGCCATGCCGACGCGGTGCTCGCCGCCAGCATTTTCCATTTCGGCGAATACACCATTCGCCAGGCCAAGGAACACCTCGCCCGCCACGGGATCGAAGTCCGGCTCTGAAGGCGGGGGCGCTTGCGCGGCGGCAGCGCCGCGGCGTGTAAAATGGGTCTTTTACGTTGCGCGGTGCATGTCATGACAGACTGGCTTGACGGAGTCCGTTTCACCGAAGAGGGACTAGTGCCGGTGATTGCCCAGGAGGCAGGCACGGGGGATGTGCTGATGTTTGCCTGGATGAACCGCGAAGCCCTGCGGCAGACGGTGGCCACGGGTGAGGCCGTGTACTGGTCCCGCTCCCGCGGCCGGCTGTGGCACAAGGGCGAGGAATCGGGCCATGTGCAGAAGGTGAAGGACATCCGCCTCGATTGCGATGGCGACGTGATCCTGCTCACCGTGGAACAGGTCGGGGGCATCGCCTGCCATACCGGGCGGCACAGTTGTTTTTACCGGCGGCTTGAAGGGGACCACTGGGCCGAGGCCCTGCCCGTCCTCAAGGACCCGGCGGAGATTTATCGCCGATGAACGACATCCTGGAGAGACTTGCCGCCACCCTGGAAGCGCGCAAAGGGGCCGATCCCGAAACCTCCTACGTGGCCAAACTCTACGCCAGGGGGCTGGATGCCATCCTCAAGAAAGTGGGCGAGGAGGCCGCCGAGACCCTGATTGCGGCCAAGGGCAATGACAAGGGGCAGCTCGTGCACGAGGTGGCGGATTTGTGGTTCCATACCCTGGTCCTTTTGGCGAGTCAGGGACTGGGGCCTAAGGATGTGCTCGCCGAACTCGCCCGCCGGGAAGGCGTCTCCGGCCTTGCGGAGAAAGCGGCCCGGCAAAAGTAGAAGGAGGGCTTCATGGAAAACTGCATTTTCTGCAAGATCGTCCGCGGCGAACTGCCAAGCCGCAAGGCCTATGAAGACGAGGAGGTGCTCGTCTTCCACGACATCCGGCCCATCGCGCCGGTGCACCTGCTCCTGATTCCCAAGGCGCACGTGGCGAGTCTCGCCGACTGCGGCCCGGAACACCAGGCCCTCTTGGGCAAGCTGCTGCTTCTGGCGCCGCGCCTGGCCCGGGAGCATGGTCTCACTGACGGTTTTCGCACCATGATCAACACCGGGCGCGGCGGCGGGCAGGAGGTGTTCCACCTCCACCTCCACGTTTTCGGTGGTGGCGAGCGTATCCCCAAGATCTGATTTTTTGAGTGAGGAGCGACAAATGGGTTCTTTCAGCATCTGGCACTGGCTCATCGTCCTGGCCATCGTCCTTCTGGTGTTCGGCACGAAGAAACTGCGCAACCTGGGGGCGGATCTGGGCGGCGCGGTGAAGGGCTTTCGGGATGCCATGAAGGAAGGCGCCGCCGAGGCCCCGAAACAGGTGGAAGCCAAGCCCGCGGGGCAGACCGTTGAGGGTGAGGTGAAGGATAAAAGCCAGGGCGCGTAGGACCTGCGTTCCCTGACCCCCCATCGGTCATGTTCGACGTTGGCTTTTCCGAGCTCCTCGTCATCGGCGTGGTGGCCCTGATCGTGCTCGGGCCGGAACGCCTGCCCAAGGTGGCCCGCACTGCCGGGCATCTTTTCGGCCGCTTCCAGCGCTATGTCTCGGAGGTCAAGGCGGAAATCCGGCGGGAGATGCACAACGAGGAAATCATGAAGCTGCAAACCAGCCTCAAGGAGGCCAAGGAGACCCTGACCGGGGTGGAGCAGAGCATCCGGCAGGAAATGGGGGAGACGGGCGCCCTCTTGAAGGCCGTGCCCGAAGAGGTGGGCAGTCTGGAATTCGTCGAGGAGCCGAAGCCGGTGGAGGTTTCACGAACGGTGCCGGCGGAAGGGGAGAATGCTTCCCCGCCCGGGCCCAGTCCCCAGCTGGAGCTGCCGCTGCCATCTCGTGACGGCGAGGTTCCGCCCCCCGCGGCCCGGTCATGACCGAACAGAGTTTCATCGCCCACCTGCTGGAACTGCGCGACCGGCTGTTGCGCATGGTGCTGGCGGTGCTGGTGATCTTCCTCGTCCTTTTTTTCTACCCCGGCGCCAACACCCTTTACACGCTGCTTGCCAAGCCCCTTCTCGCCAGCCTGCCCAAGGGCGGGCAGATGATCGCCACTGAGGTCACCACCCCCTTCTTCGTCCCCATGAAGGTGACGGCGATGGCGGCCTTTCTCGTGGCGCTGCCTTATATCCTCTACCAGATCTGGGCTTTCGTGGCGCCGGGACTCTATGCCCACGAGAAGCGCTTCGCGCTGCCGCTTTTGGTGACCAGCACCCTCCTTTTCTTCGTCGGCATGGCGTTTGCCTATTTCCTGGTCTTCCCCGTGGTGTTCGGCTTCATCACCAAGGTCGCCCCCGAGGGGGTGGCGGTGATGACGGATATCGGCAAGTACCTGGATTTCGTCATCACCCTTTTCATCGCTTTCGGCATCACCTTCGAGGTGCCGGTGGCGGTGGTGCTTTTGGTGAAAATCGGTCTCGTCAGTGTGGAGAAACTGCGGGAGGCCCGTCCCTACGTGGTGGTGGGCGCTTTCGTGGTGGGGGCCATCTTCACCCCGCCGGATGTCATCTCCCAGTTCATGCTGGCGGTGCCCCTGTGGCTGCTCTACGAGCTGGGTATTCTCGTGGCCCACCTGCTGGCGCGCCCCGCTCCGGAGGAGGAGCCCTACCGGCCCCTTTCCGAATCGGAGCTGGATGCGGAACTGGACCGCATCGAGGCGGAACAAAAGCGGGAAGGCTGAGGTCGCACACCTATAGTCTTCCCAACCAGGGGCAGCCCCATGCGCCTTTTTCTCCTGCTGCTTTTCCTCATTTCCGGGGGCACGGCCGCCGAACCCCTGGTCAACCAGCTTCGCCACCATCCTTCCCCCTATCTGGCCTTGCATGGGAGTGACCCCACCGCCTGGCAGGACTGGAACGCGCAAGCGGTGGAACGGGCGCGGCGGGAGAACAAACTGCTCTTCGTCTCGGTGGGTTATTTCTCCTGCCACTGGTGCCATGTCATGCAGCGGGAGAGCTACCGCAATCCCGAAATCGCCGCCTTCCTCAACGCCCATTTCATCCCGGTCAAGGTGGATCGGGAAATCCATCCGGCTTTGGATGCGGAACTGCAGGCCTTTGCCGAAGCCACCCGGGGACAGTCCGGCTGGCCCCTCAATGTCTTCATCACGCCGGAAGGCTATCCCCTGCTTGCCCTGCTTTACGCGCCGCCGGAGGAATTCCTGCAGGTGCTCAAGCGTCTGAGCGTCCGCTGGGAGCAGGAGGGGCCGCAGCTTGCCCGGATGGCCCGCGAAGCCGCGCTGCCCGCCCCGCCGCCGCTGAAGGTGGAAGCGCAGTTTGCGCCCCGCATCGGCGCCCTCTATGGCAAGCGCCTTGTCGAGGAGGCCCTGGCGCAGGCGGATGTGTTCCGCGGCGGCTTCGGTACCGCCAACAAATTCCCCCATGCGCCGCAACTGGCCGCCCTCCTGGAAAGGCTGCAACGGGAACCGGATGCGCGACTGTCTGACTTCCTCCGCCTGACCCTGGACGAAATGGCGCGGCTGGGCCTGCGGGATCACCTAGCGGGCGGCTTTTTCCGTTACACCGTGGACCCCGACTGGCACATCCCCCACTTCGAGAAAATGCTCTACGACAATGCGCAGCTTGCGCGGCTGTACCTCACCGCGGCGCAGGTGCTGGGTCGGCCGCAATACCGGGCGGTGGCGGAAGAGACCCTGGATTTCATGCTGGCGTGGCTGCGCGATCCCTCGGGGGCCTTCATCACCAGCACCTCTGCGGTGGACGAAGCGGGACGGGAGGGGGGCGTCTACCTCTGGCAGCGGGAGGAGCTGGAAAAGCTTTTGGGTGCCGAGGATTTCGCCATGCTCCGCCGCTTCTGGGGGCTCGATGAGCCTCCCCTGTTGGAGGGAGGATACCTTCCCCTGCTGCGGGTCGCTCCCAGCCGTGAGGAGGCGGTGCGGCTTGCCGCCATCCACCAGCGCCTCAAGGAGGCGCGGCTTGCGCGTAGACTTCCGCGGGATGAAAAACTTCTGGCAAGCCTCAATGGGCTTGCCCTGACGGCGCTATCCCAGGCCGCCCGGGAGCTACCCCGTTTCCGGCCCGCGGCGCGGGCGCTGCGGGATTTTGTCGTGGACCGTTTCATCACCCCCGAGGGCCTCATCAAGGGGGTGGCCGCCGGCAAGCCTCTGGGCCCGGCGGAGCTCGAGGACTACGCCTATGTGGCGGAGGGGTTGCTCGCCTTCGCCGCCCTTGAGGACCTGGGCGACCGCGAACGGGCGCGGCGGCTGGTGGAAGAGGCGTGGGAGAAATTCCATGGCCCGCAGGGCTGGACCCTGACCGTTGCGCCTTTGCTTGCGCGGCCCTATTACCAGCGCATCGTGGCCGACGGCCCCACGCCTTCCCCTTCCGCGGTGCTCATCCGAACGAGTTGGCAGCTGGGGGGCAAAGCCCTGCGCACCCGCGCCCTGCAAGGCCTCAACGTGGGTTACGAGATCCTGGACCAGGGCGTGTTCTGGTATGCCACGCAGGTGGCCACCATGGGTGCCCTCCAGTGAGAGGTGGCGACGGCCGCGGGAGCCGGGCCGCGCTCAGCCGGAATCTTTGGGGTAATAGACCAGCAGTCTGTAACCCACCGCATCGATGCCCACCAGTTCCAGGGGCAGCCGGATGGCAAGCTCGCCGTTGGCCGGGAAGCCCTCTTCGAGGCGGCTTTCTTTCGCCAGGTAATCCCGCGGCGCAAAGTGTCTGCGCGCCACAGGGCGGCCGCTGCTGTCGGTGAGGGTGAGTTCCAGATGGGGATAGCGCTGGGGCCAGGGGGCGAGGTTGCGCAGACTGGCGGCCAGCACCACGCCGCCAGGCCGTTCGGGATCGTTGGTGAGTTCTGAAGCTTCCAGGCGGATGCGCTCCACCTCGGCGAGCGGCTCGATGCGGCAGCCCAGCAGGCGGCAGAAGGCTTCCAGCGCCGGCCGGCTTGCGGGGTAATGGGCCGCCAGCCAATCGCGGCGGAAATAGGCAACTTGTGCGGCGAGCAAAGCGATGAGCAGGAGACTCCCCGCCGCCCAGGCCAGACGTTTGAGCCGCGCCCGGCGCTCCTGGCTGGAGAGTTCCACCTGGAGGTTGTGCAGTTTTTCCTTAAGCTCCGGCGTGATCTCGAGCCGGGGGCGCTCGCCTTTGCCTTCCCCCCGGCGTCGCGGGGGTCGCTGGTTTTCGAGCTGCTCCGATTCGGCGATGCTGCGGTTGATCTCCTCCGTCTCCCGCTGGATTTGTTCGTCCGTGGGCAGGGGGAAGGAGCCGGTGATGGGCTCGGCCATGCTGGGGGGCGCCGGCTTAAGGGTGATGTGCTCCGCTTCCTCCTCGAGGTCTGCCTCCTCCGGTGGGGCGATGAGGCTCACCGTCTCGATGGGCGTGACCAGGGTGTCATAGGCATTGAAGACGAAGGCGCACTTGCCGCAACGCACCTTGCCATCCCGCACCTGAAGCTGCTCGACGCTGATGCGGAATACCGTCTGGCAGGAAGGACAGGTGGTGTGCATGCCACTCATGGCCGTCTGACTCCCACAAGCCTTGCCCAGCCTTCGTCGAAGACGGGCGGCGCCAGGGTGAACCACTGGTTGTAGAGGCGCGAGAGCGCTTCCACCTGTTCCGCGAGCAGCCCGGAGAGCACGATGCGGCCGCCCGCCTTCACGCGCGCGGCGAGGGCGGGAGCGAGCACCTTCAGGGGATTGGCGAGGATGTTGGCCAGCACGACATCGTATTGTGCCGCAGGCAGTTGACCGGGCAAAGCGAAGGCAATGGCCACTCCATTGCGGGCGGCGTTTTCCCGCGCTGCCGCCACGGCCTGCGGGTCGATGTCCACGCCCATGACTTCCCCCGCGCCAAGTTTCTTCGCGGCGATGGCAAGGATGCCAGAGCCACAGCCATAATCCAGCACCGACTCACCCGCTTCAAGCTCATCATCCAGCCAGCGCAGGCACAGGCGGGTGGTGGGGTGGCTGCCGGTGCCGAAGGCAAGCCCCGGGTCCACCTGGATGTTGATGGCGCCGGGATCAGGCGGCGTATGCCAGGAAGGCACGATCCACAGCCGCGGCGAAATGGGGATGGGTTCGAACTGGGACTGGGTGGTCCGCACCCAGTCCTGATCCGGCACTTCCTCCACCCCATAGGAAGGCAGCCGCGCCAGTTGCGCCTGCCGCGCCGCCTCTTGGACCACCGTGGCGATTTCCGTTGCGGCGGGAAAGAGCGCGGTGACGAGGCTGTCGGTCCAGAGGGCGGGCGAGTTTGCTGCACCCGGCTCGCCGAAGACGGCTTCTTCCCGCTCCGTGCCGGCGTTGGCATCCTCGATGGCGGAAGAGAGGGCACCCTGCTTGAGGAGAGCGTCGGCCAGGCGTTCCGCTTCGGCGGCGCTCGCTGGGATGCGCAGCAGCAGCCAGCTCATGGCCCGCTCACTTTTTCAGGGCTTCCAGTTTCTGGGTGAGATAGTGGATGCTGGCGCCACCGGCGAGGAAGGCGGCATCCTGCATGAGATCCATGTGCAACGGGATGTTGGTCTTCACCCCTTCCACCACCATTTCCGTGAGGGCGATGCGCATGCGCGCGATGGCCTGCTGTCGCGTATCGCCATAGGCGATGAGCTTGCCGATCATGGAATCGTAATGGGGCGGCACATAGTAGTTCTGATAGACGTGGGAATCGACGCGGATACCCGGGCCACCCGGCTGGTGGTATTGGGTGATGCGCCCCGGTGAGGGCACGAAGGTGTAGGGGTCTTCGGCGTTGATGCGGCATTCGATGGCATGGCCGCGGAAGCGGATGTCCCGTTGCCGGTAGCGCAGTTTCTCCCCCGCGGCGATGCGGATCTGTTCCTGGATGATGTCCACGCCGGTGATCATTTCGGTCACAGGGTGTTCCACCTGCACCCGGGTGTTCATCTCGATGAAGAAGAATTCGCCGTTCTCGTAGAGGAATTCGAAGGTTCCCGCGCCGCGGTAGCCGATACGGCGGCAGGCGGCGGCGCAGCGCTCGGCGATTTTGTCCCGTAGCTTCGGATCGAGGCCGGGGGCGGGCGCCTCCTCGATGATCTTCTGATGGCGCCGCTGCATGGAGCAATCCCGCTCCCCCAGGTGAATGGCATTGCCATACTGGTCGGCAAGCACCTGGATTTCGATGTGACGGGGATTTTCCAGGAAACGCTCCAGATACACCTCCGGGTTGCCGAAGGCGGACTGCGCCTCGTTGCGTGTCATGTTCACCGCGTTGAGCAGATGGGCCTCCGTGTGCACCACGCGCATGCCGCGCCCGCCGCCGCCCCCCGCCGCCTTGATGATCACCGGATAACCCACCTCCCGGGCGATGCGCAGGATTTCTTCCGGGTCTTCCGGCAGGGCGCCGTCGGAGCCGGGCACACAGGGCACACCCGCTTCCATCATGGCGCGCTTGGCGTTCACTTTGTCGCCCATCAGGCGGATGGTTTCCGGGCGCGGACCGATGAAGGTGAAGCCGCTGGACTCCACCCGCTCGGCGAAATCGGCGTTCTCCGAAAGAAAGCCATAGCCCGGGTGGATCGCTTCCGCGTCGGTGACCTCCGCGGCGGCGATGATGGCGGGCACGTTGAGATAGCTAAGATGGGAGGGCGCCGGGCCGATGCACACCGACTCGTCGGCGAGTTTCACGTATTTCGCCTCGGAATCGGCCTCGGAATGGACGGCCACGGTCTTGATGCCCATTTCCCGGCAGGCGCGCAACACGCGCAGGGCGATTTCACCACGGTTGGCAATGAGGATTTTTTCGAACATGAGAAACCTTTTTCCCTCCCCCGGCAGGCGGCCGTGGAAGACTGACTTTCGGCCCCCGCCTTTGGCGCGAGTGGGGCGAGGACTTCAGCCAATGATGAACAGCGGTTCGCCGTACTCGACGGGCTGGCCGTTTTCCACGAGGATGGCCTTGATCACCCCGCCGCGGTCGGCTTCGATTTCGTTGAGGAGTTTCATCGCCTCGATGATGCACAGGGTATCGCCGGCATTCACCGTCTGGCCCACCTCCACGAAGGGTTTGGCACCCGGCGAGGGAGCGCGGTAGAAGGTCCCCACCATGGGCGATTTCACCACGTGTCCTTCGGGCAACGCCGGCTCCTGGGGAGCAGGCGGGGCGGGCTCGGGGGGAGGCGGGACATTCACCACCTGCGGGGCGGGCGGCGGCGCATAGGCCATGCTGGGGGCAGCCTGCGTGCGGGTGATGCGCACCTTTTCCTCCCCCTCCGTGATTTCCAGCTCGGCGATGCCGGATTCCTGCACCAGATCGATGAGCTTCTTCAGTTTGCGCAAATCCATGAAAAGGGTTCCTCAAGCCTTGAGCGCGTACTGTAGCGCCAGTTCATAGCCCAGCGCCCCCAAGCCGCTGATGACTCCCACCGCCCGGTCGGAAAGGTAGGAGTGATGGCGGAAGGGCTCCCGCGCGAACACGTTGGACAAATGCACTTCGATGAAGGGAATGCCCACCGCAATCAGGGCATCCCGCAGGGCGATGCTGGTGTGGGTGAAGGCGGCGGGGTTGATGAGGATGAAATCCACCCCTTCGCCCCGTGCGGCGTGGATGCGCTCGATGAGCGCGGCTTCCCCGTTGCTTTGAAAGGTGGAAAGGCTTGCGCCGGCGGCCTGCGCCTGCCGCATGAGCCGTGCATCGATCTCCTCCAGGGTGTCGCGGCCATAGTGTTCCGGTTCGCGGCTGCCCAGGAGATTGAGATTCGGCCCATGGAGAACCAGGATTTTTTTCTTCTTCTTGGCCTGCGCTGCGCGTCCTGGCCCCGGAGCGGCCGCGGTTGCGGCGGGGGCTTGCTTTTTCATGGCCGCAAGTTTGCCCCATTTGTGGGGAATTTGTCTATATCTTCGCCGAAGATGACGGAAGGAGGGTGGCTCAGAGCAGGGGCGTGATGAGCTCTGCCGCTTCCGCCTCACTCAAGGTGCCAAGATGCCTCACGACCACCCGCCCCTCTCGATCCACGAGCACACTGAAGGGCAGCGCGCCACGGCTGCCCAGCTCCCGGGCCAGGGCGGAGCCCGCAGCCCCGCCCAGAAGCAGCGGATAGTTGACGCCGAGCTCGGCCGCAAAGGCACGCACCGCCTCTGCCTCATCCAGGGCAATGCCCACCAGGGTGAAGCCCCGGTCCCCGTAGCGCGCCTGGAGGCGGACGAACTCCGGCATCTCGGCGCGGCAGGGGGGGCACCAGGTGGCCCAGAAGTTGATGAGGAGCACTTGTCCCCGCCAGCGGGAAAGGCGCTGGGGCGTGCCCGCAAGATCCGGGAACTCCACCCCGAAGAGGCGTTCGGCACTCACCGCCGCGACGGGGCCAGTCTCCCAATGGCGCACGCCTGCCCAAAGCCCGAGGGCGAGCGCCGCTGCGGCCGCGGCGAGGATCCACAACCTCCCTCCCGAGATAGCCATCTTCACTTGAAGGCGGCGTCAATGCTGGCCAGGAATTTTTCCGGCGGCTGGTAGCCCACCACCCGGTAACGCTCGATGCCCTGGGTGTCGAGGAAGATGATGCCCGGCGGGCCGAACAGCCGGAAGCGCTTGAGCGCCGCCTTGTCCGCGTCGGTGTTGGCGGTCACGTCGATCTTGAGCAGGGTAACGCCTTTCAGGCGTTCGACGACGCGGGGGTCGGAGAAGGTGAAGCGTTCCATCTCCTTGCACGACACACACCAGTCGGCGTAGAAGTCCACCATGACCGGCGTGCCCCGCGCGGCGGCGAGGCGCGCATCGAACTGGGCAGCGGGCACCTTCTCGAATTGCAGGCCGGTGGCCGCGGGCGTGGCCGCCGCGGGCCGCAGCCCCGCCAGGGGCTGCAGGATGTCGCGGCTGCCGGACAGCGCGCCGATGAGGAGGGCCGCCCCGACGAGGAGGGCGATGACACCCACCCCCTTCCAGAACTTGCGGAAGCCGCTGGCATTGGGGGGCAGGGGATCGATGGCGTGCAGGTAGATTGCGGAGACGATGAGGAGCGCCGCCCACAGAAGCATGTGCGCCACCGGCGGGATGACGGGGGAGATGAGCCAGATGGCCACCCCCAGCAGCATGACGCCGAAGAACGCCTTCACCGCATTCATCCACGCCCCGGCCCGGGGCAGCAGGGCGCCGCCGGCCACCCCCACCAGAAGCAGGGGCACCCCCATGCCCAGGGCCATGGCGAAGAGGGCGGAGCCGCCGAGCCACACATCCCGCGTCTGGCCGATGTAGAGGAGGGCGCCGGCCAGGGGCGCGGCCACACAGGGGCCCACCACCACCGCCGACAACACCCCCATGACGAAGACACCGGCGAGATTACCGCCCTTCATGCGGTTCGCCCGCTCGGTGAAACGGCTTTGGATGAAGCTTGGCATCTGCAGCTCGTAGAAGCCGAACATGGAGAGGGCAAGCAGCACGAAAATCAAGGCGAAGGTGCCCAGCACCCACGGGTTTTGCAAAGCGGAGGAGATGAGGGCGCCGGACAGGCCCGCCACCACACCCGCCGCCGCATAGGTGACGGCCATGCCCAGTACATAGGCGGCGGAAAGGATGAAGCCCTGCATCTTGGTGATTTCTTTGCCCTGGCCGACGATGATGCCCGACAGGATGGGAATCATGGGGAAGACACAGGGGGTGAGGGAGAGCAGCAGGCCAAAGCCGAAGAAGCTTACGACGATGAGCCAGAAGCCGCCTTTTTCCAGCATCCTGGCAATCACCGAGGTTTCGTCTTCGGCCCCCGGAGTGGCGGCAGGGGCCGCCGGGGTGGGGCTTGCTGCTTCCGCCTTCGCCGGCGCGGCTTCCTCGATAGCAGGGGGCGCGGCGGTGGCGGCTGCACCTGACGCGGGGGCCTTGCCCCCTTCCGCCAGTGCCGGCAGGGTGAGGGTGAAGCGACGGCTGGCGGGCAGGTAGCAGACCCCCTTTTCACTGCAACCCTGCCAGCCCACCTCCAGGACGAGGGTTTGGCCGGCCGTATCCTTGCGCTCGAAGCTGAGTTCCGCCACCACCCGGTTGTGGTAGACCTCGGTGCTGCCGAAGTTGGGATCTTCCTTCACCTCGCCCTTGGGGAGGAGGACCCGGGCCAGGGTGGCCGACCCTTCCACGACGCGGAATTTCAGCTTGTCGCGATAGAGGTAATAGCCCGCCGCCGGCTGGAAGGTGACGAGAACGGTTTTCCCGTCCCGCACCGCCGCCGAAACCTGGAACGCCTGCTCGGGGGGGAGGAGATCGGATTCCCCGCCGAGCTCCCGGCCCAGGCTTTGCAGGGCCGCAAGGCCACCGCCGGATCGCGCCGCGGGCAGGGTGAGGGTGACGCTCTGGGTGAGGGGCGGATAGCACACCCCCACGTCGGCGCAGCCCTGGGAGGTGGCCTTGAGGGTGAGGGTCTGGCCGGCAGCCGAACGGGTGAGGGGCAGCTTGAAGGTGAGATTGCCCCGGTAAGTTTCCACCCGACCGAAGAATTCGTCCTGTTTCACCTTGCCTGGGGGGAGCTGCGGCGTGCCAACGCCGATGCTCTTGGGCTCGACCTCGAAGCGGAACTTGTCCCGGTAGAGGTAATAGCCGTCCGCCACTTGGTAGCGGATTTCCAGGGTGGAGGGATCCAGGGCGCGGGCGGAAAAGGCAAAGGCTTTTTCCGGCTCCAAAAGCTCCCCTTCCTCGGCGGCGTGGGCAAGCGGCCAAAGGAGAAGGAGGCTTACGAAAAACGCAAGGGCGGGCAAGTGTCGCATGGCTAATCCTGTTGCTTTTGTCGTTGAGGGGGTTGGGCGGCCTACGCCGTTTCCGCCGCCAGCCATTGGAGATAAGCGGCAAGACCCGTTTCGATTGGGACTGCCACGATTTCCGGAAGTTCGTAGGGATGCCGGGCGCGGATCAGGGCCTCGAGTTCCCCATAGCGCGCCCGGGTGGTCTTGAAAAGAACCGGCACTTCGCTGGCCCTTTCCAGTTTGCCGGCCCACCGATAGACTGAGGTGCACGGCGCCATCACGTTCACACAGGCGGCCAGACGCGCTTCCACCGCCGCCTGCGCCAGGGCTTCGGCACTTTCCCCATCGGGCAGGTTCGAAATCACCAGCATCGTCTCCATCCCCGGGCCTCCATGCGTTATTTTCTCATCCCGCTCATTTTACTGGCTTTTCCCGTGATCGAAGCGGTGGGCCTCGTCATAGCCGCCCACCATCTGGGCTGGTGGCTTTTGCTCTGGCTGCTTTTCGCCTTTTTTCTCGGGCTTTTCCTCATCCGCGAAGAGCGTCTGGCGGTGCTGGGACGCATCGCGGCCGCGGTCATCGAGGGGCGCGACCCCCTGGAAGGGCTGTTCGTCTCCGGCCGGCTGATGCTGGCGGGGCTTTTGCTCATCTTCCCCGGTCTCCTCTCCGATGTCCTCGCCTTCGCCTTGCTTTTCTACCCGCGTGGCAGGCCGCCGGCCGGAGGCATCATCGAGGGACAGTGGCGGCGGGAGGAATGATGGGGCGGGTGCCGGCCTCCACGTCGGGATAGAGCAGGGTGATGCGCAGCTCCTTTTTCATGCGCCGGTTGGAGACCCGGCGCGATTCATTGAGGAAGGAGAGGAGATTGGCCGGCAGCGCCGTTTGTGCCTCCGCCCGCGTCACTCGCCGGGGCTTGGGCAGGGCGTGGCGCTCCGCCAGAAGATCGAACCAGTCACCCATCTTGATCCGCGAGTCGTCCACCGCGTTGTAGAGGCGGCCGGGGCGGCCGCGGAAGAGGGCGGCAACCGCAATGCGGGCCAGATCCTCAGCATGGATGTGATTGGTGTAGCTGTCCTCCTCCGGCACCAGGGTGGGCAGCCCCGCCTCTAGACGCTTTAAGGGCAAGCGGTCCTGGGCATAGATGCCGGGCACGCGCAGAATGCTCACCGTCACCTTCTGACGCCGGCCCCAGGCGCGCAACTGGTTTTCCGCGGAAAGCCGGCGCCGGGCGCGGGGGGTGGCGGGGCGCGCCGGATGGGTTTCCGTCACCCACTCGCCGGCGCAATTCCCATACACGCCGGTGGTGCTGATATAGACGAGGCGCTGTGGTAACATCTCGCCCCTGCCCAGAGCAGCCAGCAGGTGACGCGTGCGCCTGTCCTCCTCGCCCTCGTTTTGCGGCGGCGCGAAATGCAGCACGCAATGGGCCAGCCCTGCGAGCCGCGCAAGGGTTGCCGGGTGATCCAGGTCACCGACGATGGGTGTGATGCCCAGGGCGCGCAGGGTGGCGGCCCGCGCCGCACTGCGCGTCAGCGCGTAGAGGCGAAACGCCGGCAAAAGCCGCTTCGCTGCGCGCAGGCCCACGTCGCCGCAGCCGATGATCAGCAACCGTCTCACTTTCGACCCGGAGCAAAAGGGCTCCGGATTATAAGGAATCGCCATGCCGTTTCATATCACCATTCAACCCAGCGGTCACAGCTTCGAGGCGGGGGAGGGGGAAACCATCCTCGAATCGGCCCTGCGTCACGGCTTCACCCTGCCCTATGGGTGCCGCAACGGGGCATGCGGTTCCTGCAAGGGCAAAGTCCTCTCCGGCCGCGTGGATTATGGCGATTACCAGAGCACGGCGCTCACCGACGAGGAGAAGGCCGCCGGCTTTGCCCTCTTCTGCTGCGCCCGGCCCCTGTCCGACCTGGTTATTGAATCCAGAGAGGTGGCCGTCGCCGGGGACATCCAGGTGAAGACCATTCCCTGCCGGGTGCAGCGCATCGAGAAGCCCTCCCCGGATGTGGCCGTGCTCTATCTCAAACTGCCCGCCAGCGAACGTCTGCAGTTCCTCGCCGGCCAGTACATCGACATCCTCCTCAAGGACGGCAAGCGGCGCAGTTTCTCCCTGGCCAACGCCCCCCACGACGACGCCCTGCTGCAGCTCCACGTGCGCCACGTGCCCGGCGGGGCCTTCACCGAGTACGTCTTCACCTCCATGCAGGAGAAAACCATTCTCCGTTTCGAGGGACCGCTGGGCACCTTCTTCCTGCGGGAGGACAGCGACAAGCCCATCATCATGCTGGCCACGGGTACCGGCTTCGCCCCCATCAAAAGCATGCTGGAACACGCCTTCCACGTGGGCATCACGCGGCCCATCACCCTCTATTGGGGCGGCCGTCACCGGCAGGACCTCTACATGCTGGAACTGCCCCGCCAGTGGGAGCAAAGCCACGCCAATTTCCGCTTCGTGCCCGTGCTCTCCCAGCCCGCGCCGGAAGACCAGTGGACCGGCCGCACCGGCCATGTGCAGGATTGCGCCCTCGCCGATCATCCGGACATCGCGGGCTTCGAAGTCTATGCCTGCGGTTCCCCTGCCATGGTGAATGACGCGCACCGGCTGCTGGTGAAAGCCGGCCTGCCGGAAGAGGCGTTCTTCTCCGACGCCTTCACGCCGGCGAAGGACAAGTAGGGGGTGATAGGGATCAGAGATCAGGAATGGGGTGAGGCTTTTGCGCCTTACGGGAGCTTGAGGCTTTCGCGGTAGTGGCGGCAGGCTTCGTCCGGCAGGTTCATGCGTTCCAGGAGTTCCGCGAGGGCGAGGTGGGCTTCCCGGGTGGGTTCCACGGCGAGGCTGGCTTCGATGTAGGAACGCGCCTTGCCCCACAGTTCCTGCGCCGCGCACAGACGGCCCAGGGTGAGGAGGAGGGCGGGGTCGTGGGGGTGCGCGGGCAGCCATTTCTCTGCCTGTTCGATTTGCCTGATGACGTCGCGGTCTGCGCACTCGGCATAGAGGGCGACGAGGGCGCTGTCCCACTGTTTTTCCAGGCTCTGTTCGATGATCTCCCGTGCCTGGCGACTGCCGCCGAGGGCGAGGAAAAGGCGCGCCGCGGAGGCGGCGATCTGGGGATGCTGCTGGAATTCCGGCGCCATGCGGGCCCAGTAGCTCTGCAGGGCGTCGGGGTTGTGGGCTTTGCGCTTCAGATTTTCCAGGTGGGCATGGAGGGCGAGCTGTTGTGCCTGGGTGGCCTCCATGGCGCCCCGTTTTTCCAGATGGCTCACCAGGACCAGCACCTGGTCCCAGTTCTTCATGAGCTGCTGCGCCTTGAGGTCAAGCCGCAGCACACCAAGGTGGCGGGGGGCGAGGGCCTTCAGCTCTTCGATGAGGGGCAAGGCGGCCTCCGCCTGCCGCGCATCCAAGAGCAGTTCCACCTGGGTCATGAGCCGCGCGGTGGCCTCCTTGGGGCTTACCTCGGCGGCGCGGGCGAGATAGACATCCCGGGCCTGGAAGTTGCGTTGGGCATGGGCGGCGCGTGCGGCGAGGAGGGCATTGAGGAGCAAGGCCTCGCCCATTTCCATGGCCTGCACGGCAAGGCGTTCCGCTTTGGCCCATTGACCCTCGGCGAAGGCAAGCTGCGCCTCCAAGGTGGCGCGGCGCGCCTTCTCCCGCTGCCGCTCCCGCCGGAAGCGGCGGACATAGGCCGGCAGCCGCCAGGTGTGCACCGCCACCCGCACCGCAGCGTAGAGGAGGACGAAGCCCACGACGAGGGCGAGGATGAGGAAATTGAGGGAGAAGTCGATGCGGTAGGGGGGATAGACCACCACCACATAGCCCACGTTGGTTTTGATGGCCAGCACGAGGGCGATGGCCAGCCCGACGACCGCCAGAAACCAGGTCAGAGCCTTCACCGCGCGCCCCGTTCCTGCGTCAGTCTGAAGTTGCGCACCGCGGCAAGGCTTGTGGCGATGTCCGGCACGTCCACGCGCACCGGGCTTTCCGCCAACTGGCGCAAAAGTGCCGCGGTCGCCCGCACTTCCTTGTCCTGGGTATCGAAATAGCGCGCAAGCCACGCCTGGGCGGCTTTCAGGTCGCGGCGGTAGCTGGCTTCATCATGGTGGAAGAGGGCAAGGCGCGCCGTGAGCAGGCGCAGTTTCAGGTTTTCCCGCGCATAGTAGGCCTGCTCCGGGGGCAGCAGGGGAACCTCCATGCGGCCGGTGTCCTGGATGCGGATGAGCTGGGTGAAATCCGACCATGCTTCCGCGGCGATGCGCTTCCACCACACCTCCTCCACCTTCTGCGTCTTCGCCCCTGCTGCCGGGGTTTTCGCCGGTGCCGGGAAGAGGGGCAGGCGATCCACGGCTTCGATGAGCTCGTCAAGGCGCAGGGCGAGGCTGGTGACATCCACCGCGGGCGAGGCGCGCAGACGGTCGATGTCCTTGGCGATCGCCTTGCGCAGATTGTGGAACTGGGGTTTGTCGGCGCGGCTCAAGCGGCTTTCCGCGGTCTGCAGGGCGATGAGCGCCGCCTTGACGTTGCCCGACAGTTGCAGTTGCTGGCTGGCGAAATAGACGAGCTGCTCGATTTCCGCCAGGGTAGCCTCGTCCTGGCCCCGCGCCAGTTGTTGGTAGAGGGCTTCCAGGGCGAGCTGTTGGTCCTGGGATTCCTGGAGTTTCTGTTCCAGCACGCCGAGGCGCACCGTCAGCTCCCGCATGGCTTCCTGGGCCTGACGGGCGAGGAGCCGGCTTTCGCTGCTGCGGGTGTCGAATTCGGACAGCCGCTTGGCGAGCTCGGCTTCCAAGCTATGCACCTGGCGCATGGTGTAGAGCCATACGCCAAGCGCCGCCAGGATGGCCAGCAGCGCAAGGAGCCGGGAGGCCGTGAAAAGCCGCCGGCGGGGAGGCGAGACGGGGAGACTATCGGGCATTTCGCTCATCGGGGCATTCTACTGGATGGTGGCAGAGCGGGCAGCGGATCTTCAAGGGGCGGGGGCATCCGCTTCGCTCCGGCGCCAGGCGATGAGCCCGGCGACGAGACCCTCATCGCCCGGGGGGGTGACGAATGTCCGGCTGAGTCCCAGGGCGCGCGCGGCCTCGACGATGCGCGGGTGCGGCGCGAAGAGGGGGGTGTTTTTCATCCATTGCTGGCCCAGACGACCCACCATCTCGAAGAGGTTGTGCAGGCTTTCGGCACTGGTGACGGTGATGGCATTGAGTTCGTTGCGTGCCCACAGGTGCAAAAGCGGTGTGCTGTCCGCGTTGGGCCGGCTGCGGCGGTAGCATTCCGCGTATTCCACCTGGGCGCCCCGCTGGCGCAGGACTTCGGCCAGGTGTTCCCTTCCCCCTTCGCCGCGGAAGATCACCACGCGGCGACCCTGCATCTGCGCCAATTCCGGCAGAGCGAGCAGGGCCTCACTGTCGAAACGTCCGCTGGGGGCGATGACCGAGGTCACGCCCCGCTCCCGGAGCGCCCGGGCGCTGCCCTGGCCCACCGCCGCGACGGCAAGGCCCGGCGGCAGTCCACCCCGCGCGGCGATGAGGTTCATGGCCTTGGCCACCGCATTGGGGCTGATGAAGATGGCCAGATCGAAAGTGGCGAGACGGTCGATGAGCGAAAGCAGCGGCCCCAGCTCCGGCACGTCCACGATTTCCAGCACGGGAAAGAGAATGGGACGTCCCCCGGCCTCGCGGATGAGACGGGCGAGATTTTTCGCCTGATGGGCCGGGCGTGTGACCAGGATGCCCAGGCCGGCCAGGGGGGGCGTGCTCACGGCAGCACTCCGAGTTCCGCGAGGATGCGGTCGGCGCCGCGGGCCAGCAGATTTTCTGCGAGGGCGACCCCCAGCCGCTCGGCGTCTTCGACGGCGCCTTCGAGTCTGTCCTCGACGAAGCGCTGCCCTTCCAGGTCTGCGACGAAGGCGGTGAGGGTCAGCCGGTCGCCGGCGAGGGTGGCGTAGGCGCCCAGGGGGGTCTGGCAACTGCCGGCAAGGCGGCGGCTGACCGCCCGCTCCGCCGTCACGCAGGCGGCGCTGGCCGGATCGTTGAGGGGCAGCATTTTCTCCACCACATCCTGGCGCGCCGCCAGACACTCGATCCCCAGCGCACCCTGTCCCACCGCCGGCAGGCTTTCCTCCGGGGCGAGGAAGGCGGTGATGCGGTGGGCAAGCCCCAGCCGCTTCAGGCCCGCCGCGGCGAGGATGATGGCGGCATAGCGCCCTTCGTCCAGCTTCTTCAGGCGCGTCTGCACGTTGCCCCGCAGCGGCTCGATCGCCAGATGGGGATAGCGGGCCTTGAGCTGCACCTGCCGGCGCAGGCTGGAGGTGCCCACCCGCGCGCCGGGGGGCAGCTCCCGCAGGTGCCCATAGTCATTGGAGACGAAGGCATCCCGGGGGTCTTCGCGGGCGCCGATGGCGGCGAGCACGAAGCCTTGCGGCAGCACCATGGGGACGTCCTTCATGGAATGCACCGCAAGATGCGCCCGCCCCTCCTGCATGGCCACCTCCAGCTCCTTCACGAACAGACCCTTGCCGCCGATTTTGGCCAGGGGGGCGTTGAGGATCTGGTCGCCGGTGGTGGTCATGCCCAGGATGGAAATCCGGCAATCCGGGTATAATGCCGCAAGTTGCGCCTGGATATGGCGGGCCTGCCAGAGGGCAAGGGGGCTTTCCCGGGAGGCGATGATCAGTTCGCTGATGATGGTCTCCTTGGGGCGCGACGGAACAATACCGAAAAAAGAGAGACTCAGGACAACGGGCGATGAACGGAGACAAGCAGATGAAGACCTGGGGAACGCGCGTCGACACGTTCCGGCTGATCCTTCTGGCCGGCATTCTAGCATGGCTGGCGGGCCCGGCCGCAGCAGTGGAGCGGGGTGTTCTGCCGATGGCGCGCGACCTCACCAAGGTGGCGCGCGAGGCGGCGAGCCGCCGCGCCGCCATCCTCATTCTTTTCAGCTCGGCGGGTTGTCATTACTGCGCCCAGGTGCGGCAGGATTTTCTCATCCCCACCACCCGCAACGCCGACTACGACGACAAGGTGGTGATGGTGGAAATCGACGCCGGCAGCGCCATGCGGCTTGTCGATTTCGATGGCCGTCCCACCACCCATGCCGAATTCGCCGCCCGCCACCAGGTGAGCGTCACACCAACGGTGAAGTTCCTCGACCCCCGCGGTCGCGAGATTGCGCTGCCCCTGGTGGGCATCGCCAATCCGGATTTCTACGGCGGACCCCTGGACGAAGCCATCCATTCCGCGGCCGCCCGCGTCCGGGCGGAAGGCCGCACCGCCGCCAACTGAACCCAGGCGCTTTAGCCGTTCTTGAATTCCCGGATCACGTGCTGCTGCCGGCGGGAGACCGGCAGCGTTTCCGGCACGCCCGTCAACATCACCACCCAGCCACTGCCGGCGTGCTCGCCCTCCTCCTCGCCGCCGTGCACCCGTTTGAAGCCGGCCACGTGGTCCCGCGCCACCAGGCAGTTACGATGGATGCGAATAAAGCGGCCGGAAAATTCCTGCTCGAGGCGCGTCAGCGATTCCTCGAGGAGATATTCCTTGGCAGCGGTGCGCACGGTGACGTATTTGAGCTCCGCCTTGAGGTAGATCACTTCCGTTAGGGGCACGAGGATGATGCGGCCGCGGTCGGTGATGGCGAGATGGGTGCGCGCATGTCCTGCTGCCGCCTTCAGGGCCTCGAGGCGATGGGTGGTGAGGGCCCGGGCCTTTTGCAGCGCAGCAGCGAGGCGTTCCTCGCGCACGGGCTTGAGCAGATAGTCGATGGCATTCACCTCGAAGGCGCGTAAGGCATAGCCATCGTACGCGGTGGTGAAGATCACCGCCGGCGGCTGTTCCAGTTTGAGGAGATGCTCCGCCGTTTCGATGCCATCGATATCCGGCATGCGGATGTCGAGGAGCACCACATCCGGCTTGAGGGCGCAGACGGCGGCGAGCGCCTCGCGGCCGGTCGCCGCCTCCCCCGCCACCTCCACGGGCAGGGTGGCGGCCAGGTCGGCGATGAGGTCCTTGAGCCGCGCCCGCGCCGGCGCCTCGTCATCCACCAGCAGCACCCGCATCCGCCTTGTGCTCCCTTTGTCTTCCGCGTCCCCTGCCCCTTGTGCCGGGGGCGCGGTTGAAGTTGCGATCATGATCGCCGCACCCTGCCCTGCGCCTTCGCCCGGGTGTAGGGCATGATGATGTGCACCAGATAGGTGTCGCCCACCCGTTCCGCCTTCATGCTGGCCTCGGCGTCGAAGTGCAGCGCCAGGCGTTCGCGGATGTTCTGGGTGGCCATGCGGTTACCCGCATGCTGGCTGCCGGAAGGCGGGCAGGGGTTTTTCACCACCAGGTGTACCTGATCCCGGTGGCGGTAGATGTTCACGACGATCTCGCCGGGCTCGGCCACCGGTTCCACCCCATGATAGACGGCGTTTTCCAGGAGGGGCTGCAGGATCAGGGGCGGTACCAGGGCATCCTTGGGCATCTTGTCGATGTGCCAGATGACCTTGAGGCGGTCGCCCAAACGCAACTGCTCCAGTTCCAGATACTGCCAGCTCAGGTTAAGCTCCCGCTCCAGGGGCACGAGTTCCCGGTTATTGCCCATGAGGACGCGGAACATGTCGGCCATGTCCAGCAACGCCCGTTCCGCACGTTTGGGGTCGGAGCGCAGCAGGCTTGCCACCGCATTGATGCTGTTGAAGAGGAAATGGGGACGGATGCGCGCCTGCAGCGCGGCAAGTCGCGCCTCGGTCACCGCCGGCGAGAGGATGCGCGCGCGCATGTGGAAATAAACGAGAACGGGGATGATCCCCATGAGGGCCAGAACCAGGGCGCGGCCGAAGGCAGGCTCGCTCGAGGGAAAGAGATGGGCAAGCAGTGCTTCGTTGGCGAGGCTGAGCAGCATGACGAGCGCCGTCACGACAACAAGCCCCCAGCGGTAGGGCAGACGCTCAAGGAGGGAGTGGGCAGCCCACAACAAACCGATGGCGGCCAGCACCACCGGCTGCAGATGCACGGCCACCTCCTGCAGCGTCTGGCCGGTCTTGTCCAGGGTCGGTGCCATGATCAGGGCAGCGCCCAGCCCCATGAGATTGCTGAGCACAAGAATGCGCAGGATCACGCCCAGGTTGGCGAAATTGGGCAGCGTGACCGCAGGCGGATGATTTATACTTGCCACCATCCTATTGTGGTTAAGGCATATCCTTGATGCAAGAAGAAAAATCCCCCACCGGCGGCTGGTCCGGCAGGTTTTCCGAGCCGGTGGACGAGCTGGTGAAACGGTTCACCGCTTCGGTCCACTTCGACCGCCGGCTGGCCCCCTTCGACATCCAGGGCTCCCTCGCCCACGCGCGCATGCTCCATGAAGTGGGGGTGCTTTCCGCTGCCGATCTGGCCGCCATCGAGACGGGGATGGCGCGCATCCGAGAAGAGGTCGAGGCCGGCACCTTCCCCTGGTCGGTGGACCTGGAAGACGTGCACATGAACATCGAGCGCCGGCTTACCGATCTCATCGGCGAGGCGGGCAAACGGCTGCATACCGCCCGTTCCCGCAACGATCAGGTGGCCACCGATGTCCGCCTCTACCTGCGGGATGCCATAGACCGGCTGCTTGCCGCTCTGCGCCGGCTGCAGGGCGCCCTCCTCGATCTCGCCGAAGGACACACGGAGACCATCATGCCGGGCTTCACCCACCTGCAGGTGGCGCAGCCCGTTTCCTTTGCCCATCATCTGCTGGCTTACCAGGAGATGTTTGCGCGGGATGCCGAGCGCCTCACCGATTGCCGACGGCGGGTCAACCGGCTGCCTCTGGGCGCGGCGGCGCTTGCCGGCACCACCTATCCCATCCGGCGGGAACGGGTGGCGGAACTGCTGGGCTTCGAGGGTGTGTGCGAGAACTCCCTGGACGCGGTGTCGGACCGCGATTTCGCCATCGAATTCACGGCCGCCGCCGCCCTCGTCATGATGCATTTGTCGCGGCTTGCGGAAGAGCTCATCCTCTGGATGAGCCCCCGCTTCGGCTTCATCCGCCTGGCCGACCGTTTCTGCACCGGCTCCAGCATCATGCCCCAGAAGAAAAACCCGGACGTGCCGGAACTCGTGCGCGGCAAGGCGGGGCGCGTCTATGGCCATCTGATGGCCCTCCTTACCCTGATGAAGGCGCAGCCCCTCGCCTACAACAAGGACAACCAGGAGGACAAGGAGCCCCTTTTCGACACGGTGGACACGCTTTTGGATGCGCTCACCCTCTTTGCCGACATGATGGGGGGCATCACCGTCAACCGGGACGCCATGCGCAAGGCCGCGCGGGAGGGGTTCGCCACCGCCACCGATCTTGCCGACTATCTGGTGAAAAAGGGCATGCCCTTCCGCGATGCCCACGAGGCGGTGGCGCGCGCAGTGCGCCATGCGGAGGCGAAGGGCTGCGATCTCGCTGATCTCAGCCTTGCCGAACTCAGGCAGTTCTCCCCCTTGATTGGCGAAGACGTCTATGGGGTGCTGACCCTGGAAGGGTCACTCGCCGCACGCAATCACATTGGCGGCACCGCACCGGAAGCGGTGCGGCGCGCCATCGCCCGCGCCCGTTCACGCCTCGCCGGCGCTTGAGCGTTAGCCTCTTCAGCTCACGGAGCCGAAGGACGGGTCGGTGGCGTGGGGTGGTACGGGCAGTCCCGCGATTTTCATCCCCTGCACCATGGGGCCGCGGGGGAAGAGCTGATAGAGCCAGCGCCGTCCCCCTTTGTCGGCGAAGTATTCCTCCGTGGAACGCAGGATCTGATGGGCATCCTCGGTGCTGCCGTTCTGGTTGATGAAGTAATCGCGCAGGAAGTTGAGGACCTGGAAGTGCTCATCGGTCAGGGTGAGCCCCTCCTCCGCGGCGATTTTGCGCGCGATGTCGGGGGACCATTCGTCGAGCTCCACCAGTTCGCCGTAATGGTTGCGCACGATCACTTTGCCTTGCACGGCATCCAGGATGGGGTTGTGGGTCATGGCAAGCTCCTTCTTCCGGGTTGCAGGAATCATTCAACGGGGATGGATCGTCCGCTGCGCCGGCCGGGCTCCCGTTTGGGCAGCTCCACCCGCAGCACGCCATTGCGGTAGCTCGCCCGCGCCTCTTCCGTCTTCACGGGCACTGGCAGAGGGATGACGCGGCGGAAGCTGCCATAGGCGCATTGCAGGGTGTGCCAGCGGCCCTCGGTGGACTCGCGCTCGAAGCGTTTCTCGCCGGAGACAATGAGGCTGTCCCCCTCCACCTCGAGATTGATGTCGTTTTTGTCCATGCCCGGCAACTCGAGCCGCACCACGAGCCGTGTGTCGTCCTCGAACACTTCGCCGCCCAGCATGGCCCAGCCGAAGCCGAGGGCAAAGGACTCGTCGTCCACCTCCTCCGGCTTGGGCAGATTGGTCTTCTCCCCCGGCCGGAAGCGCGTGAGCGCCCCCCGCGCCGATTCCCACAGATGCCGCCACCCTTCGGTGACGCTGTCCCAGAGATTCCCCACGTCTTTGAGGCTTGCGAGTTTCATGGCCGATCCCCTTGTTTGCAAGTATCCTATGCTGAATTAAAGCAGGAAATGGCGAAGGCTGTAAAAAATAGTTGCGGGCACCGCGTGTCAGCTTCAAGTATCCGGCTTCCCCTTGATCGCTGCCATTTCGCCCCCAATTCCCATCACTGCCGCGACGCCATCCCATAAGGACAAGGCATGGAATTCAAGAACTACTACGAGGTGCTTGGCGTATCCCGCGATGCCACGGCGGATGAAATCAAGAAGGCCTTCCGCAAGCTCGCCCGCAAGTATCACCCGGACGTGTCGAAGGAGCCCGACGCCGAGCAGCGCATGAAGGAAATCAACGAGGCCTACGCGGTGCTCTCCGATCCGGAAAAGCGGGCTGCCTATGATGAGCTTGCCAAAGGCTTCCGCCCCGGTGAGGAATTTCGTCCCCCGCCCGGCTGGGATGCGGGCTTCGAGTTTTCCGCCCATGGGTTTTCGCCCCACGAGGCTGCGGAGTTTTCCGACTTCTTCTCCCAGCTGTTTGGCGGCCTGGGCGGGCGTGCCCGCGGCTTCCGCAGCCATGGCGAGGACCACTACGCCAAGGTTTATCTGGATTTGCGCGACGCCTTCACCGGGGCAACGCGCACCCTCACCCTGCGCGTGCCGCGCCTCGATGCCCACGGCCGGCTCACCCTCGACACCCGCACCCTCAATGTGAAGATTCCCAAGGGGGTGCGCGAGGGGCAGATCATCCGCCTCGCGGGTCAGGGGGCGCCGGGGCTCGCCGGTGGGCCCCCGGGCGACCTTTTGCTGGAGGTCCATTTCCATCCGGACCCCCGCTTCCAGGTGCAGGGGCGCGACCTCATCATGCAACTGCCGGTGGCGCCCTGGGAGGCCGCATTGGGCGCGGTGATTCCCGTTGCTCTCCCCGATGGCGTGGTGAAAGTGCGCATCCCCCCGGGCGCGCAATCGGGCAGACAGTTGCGGGTGCGGGGCAAGGGCATTCCCTCCGAGCCGCCCGGGGATTTGCTCCTCAACCTGCAGGTCGTGCTGCCGCCGGCGGATACGCCGCGGGCGAAGGAACTTTATGAAACCATGGCGCGGGAGCTCCACTTCGACCCGCGAGCCGGGAGGTGATGATGAGCGATGAGGACGTGCTGATCGGAACCTTGCTTTCCGAAAGCTGGCTGACCCTGGAACAGGTGGCCGCTGCCTGCGACGTGGAAACCGACTGGCTGCTCGCCCACCTGGAGGCCGGGCTTTTCCCCCATGCCGAAAGCGTGGGCGGGGTGTGGCGCTTCACGGAAGAGGCGGTCCTGCGCGCCCGGCGCATGCGCCAACTGGAGCGGGACTTCGATGCGGTGCCGGAGCTGGCTGCGCTGGTGGCCGACCTTCTCGAGGAAACGGACCAGCTACGCCGCCGCTTGCGTTGCCTGGGCGAGTGGTGAGGGGAGAGGACGACCTCTGGCGCCGCCACGCCGCGGTCAACCGGCTGCAGAGTCTGCTGCTGGTTTGCGTCCTTTTCGCCATTGCCGGCGGCGCCGGCTGGCTCCTCTTGGGGCGGGATGGCCTCATCACTGCCCTCGTGGCCTCTGTCGTGGCGCTGGCCATGGAGCCGGCGGCCACCGCGCGGCTGACCCTGCGCCTTTATGGTGCGCGGCCCCTGGAGGGAATCCCGGCGGCTACTGCGCTTGCCAACGAGTTGGCCCGGCGGGCGGGATTGCCCGCCCCGCCCCGGCTCTACCGGGTGGCAAGTCCGCTCGTCAACGCGTTTGCCGTGGGCAGTCGCAGCGAGTCGGCCATCGTCCTCACCGATGGGCTTTTGCAAAACCTATCCCCCCGGGAGCTGAGGGGGGTGCTGGCCCACGAGATCGCCCACATCACCCAGGATGATCTGCGGGTGATGGGGCTTGCCGATTACGTGAGCCGGCTCACCGCCCTCTTTGCGCTGGTGGCGCAGATGCTGCTTCTCTTTTCCCTGCCGGCGTGGCTGATGGGCGTGACGGAGATTCGCTGGGGGGGACTGCTCCTGCTCCTTATCTCGCCGCAGCTTGCCCTTCTGGCGCAGCTCGGTTTGTCGCGGGTGCGGGAGTTCGATGCGGACAGGGTGGCGGCGCAGCTGACGGGGGATCCCGCGGGGCTTGCCTTAGCGCTGGCGAAGATCGAGCGGGTGAGCCGAAGCTGGCGGGCGTGGCTCATGCCGGGCTGGGGCAATCCGGAACCTTCCTGGTTGCGCACCCATCCCGCCACGGAGGAACGCATTGCCCGCCTGCGGGCCTTGGACGCCCACGCGCAAGGGGGCGAGGCGCCCTGGCAGGGGCCGCAGGCCCTGGACCGCCGTCCCCGCTGGCACCCTCTGGGATTCTGGTACTAGGAGCACGTCATGGAACAGAAGACGCAGTGGAACCTCATCTACTGGATCACCGCCGTTTTTCTGCTGCTGATGCTGCAAAGCTGGTGGCAGACCGCGCGCACGGTGGAGCCCGTTCCCTACAGCGAATTCGAGCAGGCCCTGAAGGAAGGGCGGGTGGCCGAGGTGACCATCACCGACAAGCTGCTCACCGGCCGCCTGAAGGCGCCGGACGCCAGGGGCAAGACCATCATCGTCGCCAACCGCGTGGAGCCCGAGCTGGCGGAGCGGCTTTCCCGCTTCGGTGTGCCCTACACCCGCGTGGTGGAGAGCACTTTCCTGCGGGATTTGCTGTCCTGGGTGCTGCCGGCGGTGATTTTCTTCGCCGTGTGGTTCTTCCTTTTCCGCAAGTTTGCGGAAAAGCAGGGCATGGGGGGCTTCATGACCATTGGCAAGAGCCGCGCCCGCGTCTACGTGGAGAAGAACACCGGGGTGACCTTCGATGACGTGGCCGGGGTGGACGAGGCCAAGGCGGAGCTCGCCGAGGTGGTGGCTTTCCTCAAGAACCCCCAAGAATACGGCCGGCTGGGGGCGCGGGTTCCCAAGGGAGTGCTCCTCGTCGGCCCGCCGGGCACGGGCAAGACTTTGCTGGCCAAGGCGGTGGCGGGCGAGGCGGGGGTGCCCTTCTTTTCCATCTCCGGCTCCGAGTTCGTGGAGCTGTTCGTCGGCGTGGGGGCGGCGCGGGTGCGTGACCTCTTCGAACAGGCGCGGGAGAAGGCGCCGGCCATCATCTTCATTGACGAGCTCGACGCCCTGGGGCGGGCGCGGGGTGTGGCGGGGCCCATCGGCGGCCATGACGAGCGGGAGCAGACCCTCAACCAGCTCCTCACGGAAATGGATGGTTTCGACTCCTCGGTGGGACTGGTCATCCTCGCTGCCACCAACCGGCCCGAGATTCTCGATCCGGCGCTGTTGCGCGCCGGCCGCTTCGATCGGCAGGTGCTGGTGGATCGCCCGGACAAGAAGGGGCGCCTTGACATCCTCAAGGTGCACGTGAAGAAAATCAAGCTCGCCCCCAATGTGGATCTGGAGCAGGTGGCGGCGCTGACCACCGGGTTTTCCGGGGCCGATCTCGCCAACCTGGTCAATGAGGCGGCCCTGATGGCCACCCGGCGCAAGGCCGAAGCGGTGGAGCTTGCCGATTTCACCGCTGCCATCGAGCGCATCGTGGCGGGGCTGGAAAAGAAAAACCGTGTCCTCAACGAACGGGAGCGCAAGACCGTCGCCTATCACGAAATGGGCCATGCCCTGGTGGCGCTGGCGCTGCCGGGGACCGATCCGGTGCACAAGGTCTCCATCATTCCCCGCGGTGTGGGGGCCCTCGGCTACACCATCCAGCGCCCCACGGAGGACCGCTATCTCATGACCCGCCAGGAGCTGGAAAACAAGATCGCCGTTCTGCTGGGGGGGCGGGCGGCGGAGAAGCTCGTCTTCGGGGAACTGTCCACGGGTGCCGCCGACGACCTGGCCAAGGCTACCGACATCGCCCGCGACATGATTACCCGCTATGGCATGGACGAGGATCTGGGCTACATCGCCTTCGAAGCCCAACGGCCCCGTTTCCTCGATGTGCCGGAGATGGCCGCTGGCGGTTGCCGGGTGGCGGAATCCACCCAGGCGCGCATCGATGCCGCGGTGCGCGCCATCATCATGGGGGTGTTCGCCAGGGCCTACGGCATCCTCGCCGACAACCGGGCGGTGCTGGACCGCTGCGCCCAGGAATTACTTGGTCGGGAGACCCTGGATGAAGCCGCCATCCGGGAGCTCACCCGGGATCTGAAAAAACCCGCGGCCTCCGCTTGAGGAAGTTTTTGGCTTTGGAGAATCATCGTGAGTGAAACCCTGAACATCGTCTGTCCCCACTGCCAGGCCGTCAACCGTGTGCCCGGCGCCCGCCTGTCCGAGCAGCCCCATTGCGGCAAGTGTCACCAATTCCTTTTCACGGGGCATCCCGTGGCCCTCACCACCGCGACCTTCGCCAAGCACATCGAGCGCAGCGACATCCCGGTGCTGGTGGATTTCTGGGCGCCCTGGTGTGGGCCTTGCCGGATGATGGCCCCCCAGTTCGAACAGGCCGCGCGGCTTCTGGAGCCCCACGTGCGTGTAGCCAAGGTGGATACCGAAGCCGAACCTGCGCTTGCCGCCCAATTTGGCATTCGCAGCATCCCCACCCTGGCCCTCTTCCGCGGCGGGCGGGAAGTGGCGCGACAGGCAGGGGCCATGGGGGCGCAGGACATCGTGCGCTGGGTCAGGGCGCACCTGGGTTGAGCGGCGCCCTTTCTGCAGGATCTCTTTTCCTTCTCCCTCGTCCTGCTGGCGGCGGGGCTGGCGCTCGCCGAGCGGGCCCTGCTCACCAGCGGCATCGATGCCGAAGGCACCGATGGCATCATCACCACCCTCCGGGAGGCGCTACAATCGCCCCTTCACCCTTCTTCCCCCATGGAGGTTGCATGACGCCGCGACGACCCCGCATGTTCCAGACCCTGCGCGAGAACTGGGCGGTGATGAGTTTTTACGAGCGCTTCGAGGAGGTGATCGCCCTCATTCTTTCCGCTGTGATCGCCGTGATCGTGGTCATCTCCATGATCCAGCTCATCCGCCTGGTGTTCACCCTCTTGTGGGTGGATGCCTTCAATCCCTTGGACCACGCCGTTTTCCAGACCGTCTTCGGCGCCATCATGACCTTGCTCATCGCCATGGAATTCAAGCATTCCATCATCAAGGTGGCCTTGCGCCGGGACAGCATCATCCAGGTGAAGACGGTGGTGCTCATCGGTCTCATCGCCCTTTCCCGCAAGTTCGTCATCCTCGACCCCGAGGCGAGCCCAGGCAAGATCGCGGCGCTGGCCGGTGCCACGCTGGCTTTGGGTATCGTCTACTGGCTCATGCGGGAGCGGGACGAGGCCGCGGCGCGGGCTACATCGGCCAACGCGCGCTGAAGAGAAAGGAGTCCCCATGTCCTTGCGTAGTCTTGGCACGCTGCTGTGGATCGCCGTGGGCGTGCTGCTCCTCTTCACCCTCTGGCAGGGCGGTCCGCCATGGGTAGCCACCCCCAGTCCCGATGCCAGGCCCCGCGCGGTGACGGCGCGCGGCGACCTCGCCGCGGACGAGAAGGCTACCATCGAGATTTTCGAACGGGCCAAGGACAGCGTGGTGTACATCAGCACCCGCGCCACCGTCATGGATGCCTGGACCCGCAATGTGTTCACCGTGCCGCGGGGTACCGGCTCCGGCTTCATCTGGGATGATGCCGGGCACGTGATCACCAATTTCCATGTCATCGAGGGGGCCTCCGAGGCCACCGTACGGCTCGCCGACGGGCGCAGCTTCCGCGCCGCCCTGGTGGGTGCTTCCCCGCCCCACGACATCGCCGTGCTGCGTATCGGTGTCGGCTTCAAGCGGCCGCCGCCGGTGCCCATTGGCACCAGCCATGACCTGAAGGTGGGGCAGAAGGTGTTTGCCATCGGCAATCCCTTCGGCCTGGACTGGACACTCACCACCGGCATCGTTTCCGCCCTCGACCGTTCCCTGGGGACGGAAAGCGGGCGCACCATCGACCATCTCATCCAGACCGATGCGGCCATCAACCCGGGCAATTCCGGCGGGCCCCTCCTGGATTCGGCGGGCCGCCTGATCGGCATCAACACCGCCATCTTTAGCCCCAGCGGGGCTTTTGCCGGGATTGGTTTTGCCGTGCCGGTGGATACCGTCAACCGGGTGGTGCCCCAGCTCATCGCCAAGGGACGCTACATCCGGCCGGCGCTGGGCATCGCCGTGGATGAAGCGCTCAATGCGCGGCTTGCGCGGCTTCTGGGGGTGGAGGGCGTGGTGATCCTGCAGGTGCTGCCGGACTCCCCCGCCGCCCAGGCGGGACTGCAACCCGCCCGCATCGCGCCGGACGGCAGCCTCATTCCAGGGGATGTGATCCAGGCGGTGAACGGCAAGCCGGTGCGCAGCGTGGGCGAGCTCTTCTCCCGACTCGACGATCACCAGGTGGGCGAGGTGGTCACCCTGCGTCTGCTGCGACAGGGCAAACCGGTGGAGGTGCAGGTCACCCTCATGGCGGGCAGTTGAGCCGTCAGGCGTGGGGCACGTGCAGGCGGCAAATCTGACGCGTTTCCGGCACGCTAAGACGGTCGCCGGTGAGCCCGCAGTGGTAGATACGGGCGCTTTCCCGCTGCAGGTGACGGCAGGTGTTGCACACACCGAAGGTGCGTTCCTGGTGCATGGCCTGCAGATTGCGTAAGGTCTCCTGCAAAACCAGCACCGTGGTGCGGGTGCGGGCGGGGCTGATGTTGGCCGCCGCGCTCTGCCAGACCGGCGCGAGCTGGGCCTCCTTCATCAGCCGGCGGCCTGCCGCCGAGAGCTTGAGGCGCACCACCCGCTTGTCGTGCTGGTCCACGTAACGGGTCACCAGCCCCTTGCGGTAGAGGAGCAGCAGGCTCTGGGACACGGTGCCCTTGGTGAGCCCCAGATATTCGCTGATGGCCTGGGGCGTGTTGCTGTAGCGGTTGGCCTGGCGCAGATAGCTCAATGCCTGCAGGTGGACGGGATGGAGCTTGTAGGCGGCGCCCAGGCGACGCATCTCGGCGCGGATGAGGTTGCCAAGCCGCTCCGTGAGTTCGAGGAGATTGAAGGCGCTGCGGCGCATGAAGGCCTTCAGGCGAGGTGTACCCTCTCACCCGCCTGCTGACTCACCCACTCGGAAAGACCAGTAAAGAGCTCGGAGCCATCCCGGGTATTGCGCCAGGCCCCATCCTGCCAGCGGTAATGAAAGCCCCCGGCGCGGGCCGCCACCCACAGCTCCTGATGGGCACTCTGGCGGTTGATGACGATTTTGCTGCCGTCGGCGAATTCCAGGGTGAGGATGCCGGCCGTGGTTTCATATTCGATGTCGGCGCCGCTTGCCTCGATTGCCGCCTCGATGCGGCGCAGGGTCTCATCCACCAGTTGATTGAATTCCGTCTCCGTCATTGTTTTTCCCCGTTCTTGGGGGCAGGCGCGGCCAGGTTGCGCAAGGCCCCGTGTGGGGCAGGAGGAACGCATCGCGCGCTTTCATGCTAAGATGCCCGCGCCTGCCCGGGCTTTGACCATGTCGCCATTCGTTTTCCGGCTTGTCCCCATGATATTGGTGCTCGCCTTCGCCCTGCAAGGGTGTGGCGTGAAGGGTCCCCTCTATCTGCCGGACAAACCCGCCACCGATTCCCGCAAGTCGTCTTCCCAGGAAACCAAGTGAATCCGTTTCAGTACCGGGAGGAGGGGCTCTGCGTGGAAGACGTGCCCCTTGCCCGCATCGCCGCCCAGTACGGCACACCCTGTTACGTCTATTCCCGCGCCGCCCTCGAATCCGCCTGGGAGAGCTTCGAGGATGCCTTCGCCGCCCTGCCCCATCTCATCTGTTACGCCGTCAAGGCCAACCCGAATCTGGCCATCCTCGACCTTCTTGCCCGCCGGGGTGCGGGCTTCGACATCGTTTCCGGGGGTGAACTTCAGCGGCTGCGCGCCGCCGGGGCAGACCCGGCCAAGGTCGTCTTCTCCGGGGTGGGCAAGACGGAAGCGGAAATGCGGCTGGCGCTTTCCTGCGGCATTTTCTGCTTCAACGTGGAATCGGAAGCCGAGCTCGATCGCCTGAATGCCGTGGCGGGGACGATGGGACGGCGGGCGCCGGTGTCCCTGCGGGTCAACCCGGACGTGGACCCGAAAACCCACCCCTACATTTCCACCGGCCTTAGGGAAAACAAATTCGGCATCCCCTACGGGCAGGCCCTCCACCTCTACCGCCGGGCAGCAGGGCTGCCCCATCTGGAGGTGCGGGGCATCGACTGCCACATCGGCTCCCAGATCACCGAACTTGGGCCCTTCCTCGATGCCCTCGACCGCGTGCTGCAACTCGTGGACCAACTGGCGGCGGAAGGCATTCACCCGGAACACCTGGACCTGGGCGGCGGCCTAGGTATCCGCTATCGCGACGAAACGCCGCCCGATCCCCGGGAATACGCGCAGCGTGTGGCCGAACGCCTCGCCGGCCGCCGGCTCAAGCTGCTTCTGGAGCCGGGGCGGGCGCTGGTGGGCAATGCCGGTGTCCTGCTCACCCGGGTGGAGTATCTCAAGCCGGGTCCGGCGCGCAATTTCGCCATCGTCGATGCGGGCATGAACGACCTCATGCGCCCCGCCCTCTATGATGCCTGGCATGACATCCTCCCCGTGGTGCCGGGGGATGGGCCGCCTTGCACTTGGGACATTGTCGGCCCCGTCTGCGAAAGCGGCGACTTCCTGGGGCGGGAGCGCAGCCTCGCCCTCAAGGCCGGCGATCTCCTCGCCATCATGTCGGCAGGGGCTTACGGCATGAGCATGGCGTCCAATTACAACAGCCGCCCCCGGCCCGCCGAGGTCATGGTGAGCGGCCAGCGGGTCTTCCTCATCCGGGAGCGGGAGACCGTCCCTTCACTCTACGCCCTGGAACACCGGCTGCCCGCGGATGGGGCGGATGCCGGTTGACCCCGCTGCACCCGCGAAAATTATTTTTTCTGGCGATAAAAGAATCGACTCGATACCAATCGCCAGAAGCCGCGCCAGTGCTTGCTTTGCACAAGACGCGGGGCTCCGGAAATTGGTTTCGAGTCGCGACCAAATGATTTGGACCCCGGAGAATACCGCGAAAAAACGCGGCTTTGCGTTGACAACGCTTGTGTGTGGGGGAGGGCTGCCCTAAATTTCGCGTCACCAGGCGGTGGCGAAACTTTCAACTGAGTCACGAAAGGAAAGAGTTGCGCGTGAGTCAATTGGGAGCCGTCGGCCGCCGGGTGGCGTGGTCGCGAGGCCTCGCCGGTTTCAACCCTTAACGTTATGGAAAGGAGTTCGACCATGGCAACACTGGAAATGGCCGCGGCGTCAGCGGGTGGTTCGTCTGCCAAGCCTGCGGCCAAGAAACCCGCCGCCAAGAAAGCGGCAGCCAAGAAACCCGCAGCGAAGAAGGCGACCGCCAAGAAGCCCGCAGCCAAGAAAGCTGCTGCCAAGAAACCGGCCGCCAAGAAACCTGCGGTGAAGAAGGCCGCCGCGAAGAAACCCGCCGCCAAGAAAGCGGCTGCCAAGAAACCGGCCGCGAAGAAGCCAGCGGCGAAGAAGGCGGCTGCCAAGAAACCGGCCGCGAAGAAAGCGGCGGCGAAGAAACCCGCGGCGAAGAAGGCCGCGGCAAAGAAACCCGCCAAGAAAGCCGCGGCGAAGAAGCCGGCCGCCAAGAAAGCGGCGGCGAAGAAACCCGCGGCGAAGAAGGCGGTCGCCAAGAAGCCGGCCGCGAAGAAAGCGGCGGCGAAGAAACCCGCGGCGAAGAAGGCGGTCGCCAAGAAGCCGGCCGCCAAGAAGCCGGCGGCGAAGAAACCCGCCGCCAAGAAAGCCGCGCCGAAACCTGCAGCGCCCGCTCCGGCGCCTGCTGCGGCTCCTGCGGCGCCCATCGCTCCGGTGATCCCGAAGCCGATGGCCACGGTGGCTTCGCTGCTCAAGTAAGCGGCATTCTGTCCCTCCGGCGGGTGGGGTTTCCCCACCCGCTTTTTTATTCAGGCTCCCGGCTGCTTACCCCCTCCGGCGCGGGGGCAACAGGCGCGCGGCGAGAAGCAGGGCGAGCAGCGCGCTATAGAAGAGGGGTTGGGTTGCGTCCTTTTTCACCAGCCACAGGTAATGGAGGCAGCCCGCCGCGGCCACGACATAGACGAGGCGGTGCAGCCGCCGCCACTGGCGGCCCAGGCAACGCATCATGGCGTCCGTGGAAGTGGCGGCCAGGGGCAGCATCAGGGCGTAGGCGGTCATGCCGGCGGTGATGAAGGGCCTTTTGCCCACATCCCGCCAGATTTCCCGCCAGTCGAAGAACTGATCCCACCACAGATAGGTGAGCAGGTGGAGGCTGGCGTAAAAGAAGGCCGTAAGACCCAGCAGGCGGCGCAGGCGCAGCCACTGGGCCATACCCGTGAGCCGGGCCAGGGGCGTGAGGGCGAGGGTGGCCAGCAGCCACACCAGTGTCCAGGTGCCGGTGGAGTGGGTGACGAACTCGATGGGGTTGGCTCCCAGGCGGTCCAGCTTGGCGAGCACCACGAGCCTTGCCAGGGGCAGCAGGGTGGCGCAGAAGACCAGGGGCTTGAACCAGGAAGCGGCGACCAGCGCCGCTGCCGACGCGGGCACGCCCATTCAGAAAAACTTCCGCAGGTCCATGCCCGCATAGAGGTGGGCCACCTGCTCCCCATAGCCGTTGAAGGGGAGGGTGGGCCGTTTGTGGAATTCCCCGATGCGCCGTTCCCGCGCCTGGCTCCAGCGGGGATGATCCACCGCCGGATTCACATTGGAATAGAAACCGTATTCGTCCGGGGCGGCACGCATCCAAGTGGTGACCGGCTGATGTTCCTGAAGACGGATGCGGACGATGGACTTGGCGCTCTTGAAACCGTATTTCCACGGCACCACGAGGCGGATGGGCGCGCCGTTCTGGTTGGGCAAAAGCTCCCCGTACAGGCCCACCGCCAGCAGGGTGAGGGGATGCAGGGCCTCGTCGAGGCGCAGCCCCTCGCGATATGGCCAGTCGAGGAGGGGCAGACGCTGACCCGGCATCTGCCGCGGGTCGTGGAGACTGATGAACTCCACATAGCGGGCGGAGCCCATGGGTTCCGCTTCCCGGATGAGACGGGCAAGGGGAAAGCCGATCCAGGGGATGACCATGGACCAGCCCTCGACACAACGCAGCCGATAGATGCGCTCCTCCAGGGGAAAGCGCAAAAGCGCTTCCACGTCCCAGATGCGCGGTTTGTGCACCAGGCCCTCCACACTCACCGTCCAGGGGCGGGTGATCAAGGTGTGGGCGCGCGCGGCGGGGTCCTCCTTCCCCGTGCCGAACTCATAAAAGTTGTTGTAGGTGGTCACCTCCCGATAGGGGGTGAGGGGCTCCGTCGTCGAATAACTGCTGGGGCGGGCGGCAAGCCTTGCCTGCGCGGACGTCGCGAGACCGGCCAGCGTCGCCGCCCCGGCGAGGAGGAAACGGCGCCGGTTGCGGAAGACATCGGGTGGGGTGATTTCCGAGGGGGGAATGTCGTGTCCCATGGCGATCCTTCAATCGAGTTGCTTGTAGACGGCCTCGGCGACCGCGAGCAGCTGGGGCCGCTCCAGTTCCCCCGAGAGGGCGAAGCCCAGACCCCCATCCACCCAGTAGAAGACACCGACGCCATCCCGATGATCGTAGCGGAAGGCCGTCTCCTTGGCCGCGGCCGCCAGCACCCGCACATAGAGGGTCAGGCGTCTGCCCTGCGCATCCTGGTACATGAACTGGGCCGCCGGTCCTTCCGTCGCCGGCAGCAGCCGCCCGCCCAAAAGCTTGAAGCCGGTGGCGGTGAGATCGGGCACCTTGAGGGGGGTGTTGAGGCGCCGGGAGAGCCATTTCTCAAGATGCGCCTCTTCCGCGGCGCCTACTTCCACCGGATGCATGACCTCCGGCGCATACACCACGTGGGCCACGGCGGCCTCCTGGGGGAGGCTTGCCAGGCTTGGCGTGGGGCTTTCGCCCCGGGCAAACCAGCCGACAAGGACACCCAGCGCAAGCCACAGGCCCGCAGCGATCGCCCCCCAAAGTCGCTTTTCCCTGTTCCTGCGGCAAGCGAACTCCAGGGCGGGGGGCAGGGGTTCCGCCAACACGCCATCGAAGAGGGCGTGCAACCCTTCTTTCTGGGCCTGCCAGGTGGCCACGCGGCGGGCGGCCTCCGGGTGGCGGGCGAGATGGGCTTCCACCTCGCGGCGCCGGTGCCGATCGAGCTCCCCATCCACGTAGGCGTGCAGATCCGCTTCGCTGATGTCGTCCATCACTTGACGCGGCGCAAGTTCAACCCGCGCTCGCCTTCCATGAGACTTTGCAACCGCTGCCGTGCCCGGCTCAGGCGGGACATCACCGTGCCCGTGGGTATGCCAAGAATTTTCGCCACCTCCTCGTAGCGCAGCCCTTCCAGGCCCACCAGCAGCAGCACCTCCCTCTGCTCCGGGGGAAGACGCGCCAGACCCCGGGCAAGATCCCGCAGTCTCAGCGCTTCCTCCTGGGGGCTTGCGGGAGGGATGCCGGGCTGCGGCCCTTCGCTGGCCTCCCCATTCCACTCCTCAAGGGGATACCGGCCGGCTGCCACCTGGTTCATGTACACGTTGTGCATGAGGGTGAACAACCACGCCCGCAGATCAGAGCCGGGGCGCCAGAGGGCGAGTTTACGCAGCGCCCGCTCCAGGGTGTCCTGCACCAGATCGTCCGCGCGCGCCGCATCCCCCGTGAGCGCCCGCGCATAGCGGCGCAGACGGGGGATGTGTTCCGCGAGGCGCGCGCCAAGCTCCACCGCCCCCTCTCAATAGGGCTTGTAGCCGCTGCCGAAACTGAGCCGCGGATCGATCTGCCATACTTCGTTGACCACCTTACCGCCCCGGAAGACGAGGACGTAGCGCACCTTGACCGTATTCTTGCCGGAAAACTCTACATTGGCGGTGACGGTCGCCCCTTTGTCATTGGCCGATTCCTCCACCTGGGCAACCCGCACCGCGTAGGGCCCGTTTTTCACGAATTTGGACCAGACCTCGCGGATGGGCTCAACGCCCCTGTAGGCGCCGTCCAGGGGACCGCCCACCCACTGGAAAGTGGCCTCCGGCGCGTAGTGGGCCATGAGGGTCTCCACTTGGCCGGCTCCAATGGCCTCGAAGTGGGCGCGCGCATCATCCGCCGGCCCGGCGTGGGCGGTAAGCGAAAAGACGCCAAAGAAAACGAGAGGAAGGGTGTGTCTCATGGCATTGCTCCTTTTCGGGTGGGTGACACCGGAGCAAACAGGGCGAGGCGGGGTTTTATTCCCGGGGGGAGTTGGCCTCGCGGCCGCTGCAATCCGCCGCCTTGAGCTGGGCCATGAGGCTTTGCGCCGCCTGGTAGATGCTCTCCGCCCGCGTCGGGTAGCCATAGAAGGTGGTGGCGAAAGCGCGCAGGGCATTGGGCTCGTGCAAGCGGCCGGCCAGCAGGTGAATGAGTTCTGCCGCCTCCGCCCCCACCACCTCGGCGCCGGTCAGGGCACCCGTCCTCGCATCGACGATGAGACGCACGAAGCCGTCGCCATCATCCTCGCTCATGGCCCGCACGTTGACGGCAAAGGCGGAAGTGGCAGTCATCGTACCCTCTCCATTCCCCACGGTATGGCCGATGCGCCCCAGCTCCAGGGCCGAATGAATCACCTCCGGCACGGCGCGCCGATCCTGGGTCCGCGAGCGGGGGCTTAAGATGTTGGCAACGGCCACTGCCGCATCGGCCAGGGCCTGATTGGCACTCATCCGGGGATTGACCACATCGCCGACGGCATAGATGTGGGGCTGCGAGCTTTCGAGGAACTCGTTGGTCTTGATGAAACCCTTGCTGTCGGTGCTGACACCGGCGGCATCCAGCGCCAGTCCCGAGGTGTGGGGACGGCGCCCGGTGCCCAGCAGCACCCAGTCCGCCACCACGGAATCGTTACCCCCCTCCAGGATCAGCCGCACACCTTCCGGAGGCATCTCCACCGCTTCCGGTCGTGCCCCCACCCGGGCTTCAATGCCGTGTCGCCGCAGACGATCGTAGAGCTGCTGCAGGGCTTCGGCGGAAAAACGAGAGTTGACGAGGGGCTTGTTCTGCGCCACCCACACCACTTCGCGGCCCAGCATGCTGAGGATGAAGGCGAATTCGGTGGCCACCGCCCCGGAACCGACGATGGCCACCCGGCGCCCCGGCGGCGGAGGCTGGCTGAAGAGTTCGTCTGTGGTGAGCACCCGCTGTTCGGTGATGAAGAAGGGTTTGGGAACGTAAGGGGTGGAACCGGTGGCGATGACGAAATGACGCGCGGTGAGGCGGTCGCGCCCATCCAGGCTGATGGTGTGGGGATCGACGAAGGAGGCGGTGGCGGCGAAGCCGTCGATGCCCAGCCGCTTCATCTGGCCGATGTAGGTTTCGCGCACGGCGCGGGTGAGTTTTTTCTGGTGCTCCCAGGCGCCGGCGAGATCGATGGAGAGGGAGCCCTGAATGCCCCGGCGGGCGAAGCCGCGGGCGGCGGCGATGAGTTTGGCGGTGTGGTGCCAGTCGTTTTTGGGCAGACAGCCGCGGTTGAGGCCGCAACCGCCCCATTCCCCTTTTTCCACGATACCGACCTTGAGGCCGTGATGGGCGGCGAGCATGGCGGACCGGTATCCCCCCGGCCCGGAGCCGATCACGATCAGGTCGTAGTGCATGGTTCGATGCCGCCCCCGGGGGTCCCCTTCTGCCTGTTGCGGATTGTCTGACTTTACAACAAAAAGAGCGTGGCGAGGCCGAGGAAAATGAAAAAGCCGCCGCTGTCGGTGATGGCGGTGATCATGACGCTGGATCCCACCGCCGGGTCACGCCCCAGCTTCTGCATCACCAGGGGGATGAGCACGCCCATGGTGGCGGCAAGCAGCAGGTTCAAGGTCATGGCCGCGGTCATCACCAGCCCCAGGGCCACGTTGTCGTAGAGCCACCAGGCGATCAGCCCGATCACCGATCCCCACAACAGGCCGTTGACCAGCGCCACCCCCAGTTCCTTGAAGAGGAGTTTGCGTGCGCTCTCCTCCTGGACCTGACCGAGGGCGATGGCGCGCACGATCATGGTGATGGTCTGGTTGCCGGAATTGCCGCCGATGCCGGCGACGATGGGCATCAAGGTGGCCAGGGCCACCAGCTTCTCGATGGTGCCCTCGAACAGCCCGATCACGCGGGAGGCGACGAAGGCGGTGACGAGATTGATGGCAAGCCACGTCCAGCGGTTCTGCACGCTCTTCCACACCGGCGCGAACAGGTCCTCCTCCTCGCGCAGACCGGCCAGGCTGAGTTTCTCGGCTTCCGATTCCTCGCGGATGAAGTCGAGCACCGCATCCACCGTCAGGCGGCCGATGAGATGGCCCTCGGCATCCACTACCGGCGCCGTCACCAGGTCATAGCGTTCGAAGGCCTGGGCCGCCTCACGGGCATCGTCCTCCGGATGGAAGACCACCACATCCTCGGCCATCACTTCGGCGACGGTTTTTTCCGGGTCTTCGGTGAGCAGGCGTTTCAAGGGCAACACCCCCTTGAGCACATTGGCCCGGTTCACCACGAAGAGCTTGTCCGTCTGGTCCGGCAGTTCCTTCAGCCGGCGCAGGTAGCGTAACGCGGTCTCCAAGGTGACATCCTCGCGGATGGGCACCATGTCGAAGTCCATGAGGGCGCCAACCCGGTCCTCCTCATAGGAGAGGGCCGACTGCAGCCGGGCCCGGTTCTGGACGTCGAGGGAGGCGAGCAGCTCATCGATGACATCCTGCGGCAGGTCCGGCGCCAGATCGGCGATCTCGTCCGTGTCCAGGGTTTCCGCGGCGGCGAGCAGCTCGTCCGCGTCCATGTGCTTGATGAGGCTTTCACGGACCGCATCGGAAACCTCGAGCAGGATTTCGCCGTCCCGCTCGGCCTTGACCAGGTCCCAGACCTTGAGCCGCTGGGGAAGCGGCAGCGCCTCCAGGATATAGGCCACATCCGCGGGGTGGAGCTCGTCCAGCTTTTTCTGTAGGGCGGCGAGGTTCTGCTTGTGGACGAGGGATTCCACCAGCTCATGCCGTCGCATGTCCTGTTTGTGGACGAGCCCCTCCACGAGCTCGGCCTTGCGCAGAAGCTCCTGCACTTCGTGCAACGCTTCCTGCACGCGCTCGTGGGGTTTGCCTTCCTGGACGACGGTCATGGGGGATCGCGACAAAACAAAGCCCGGATTGTACCGGGATTGTTGCGGCCAAGGGGTGATCCTGCGGGAAAACGGGGAGGAAAAGCCCCTAACGGATCACCATGGGGGCGAGATCGGTGAGCCGGCGCACGAGGGCTGCGGCTTCCTCCGCCTCGGCGCGGCTGGCATAGGGCCCGGCGCGCAGGCGCACCACACCTTCCCCATCCACCAGGCGCAGCCGGTCGGCAAGTTGGGCAAGCTCAAGCTTAAGCCGTCCCAGCATCTGTTCGGCATTGGCCGCCACGCTGAAGGCGCCGAGCTGGACCCAGAAGGCGCCTTCCGGCTCGGCTGTGGTTTTGCCGGCCACCTGCGTGGGAGTGGTGGCATCGATGCTTTCTACCCGCACGCGGCCGCTGCCGCTTTGCACCAACCCCAGCTTGTAGGCGGCGGTGTAGGACAGATCGATGAGGCGGTCGCTGTGGAAAGGGCCGCGGTCATTGATGCGCACGATCACCGACTTGCCGTTCTGCAGATTGGTCACCCGGGCATAACTGGGGATGGGCAGGGTGGGATGGGCGGCGGTCATGGCATACATGTCGTAGGGTTCGCCGCTGGAGGTGGGCTTGCCGTGGAATTTGCGGCCATACCAGGAGGCGATGCCCTCCGCCACGTACGGCCGGCCGCTCACATCCGGCACATAGGTGCGGCCCAGAACAACGTAGGGGTTGTTGGCGAAGCGGTGCAGGGGTTCCGGTTTCGGTTCCGCATCCGGGATGCGCTCCAGATCCGCCGGCGGATTGTCGCCGGGGCCATCATCCTGGTAATAGCCACCCCGTTGCGGGAGGGAGACCGGTTTTTCGGCGCGAAAGACCGCGTCCGCGGATGGCGAGGGCCTGGGGGCGGTGGCGCAGCCGGTAAGCAAAAGCAGTGTCACCGCCAAGCCGCGGCCAAGGGTGGAAATCCGGCGTTCCTGCCTCACGTTTTGATTAGTTTCCGGTGGGTGGCGATGCTCATCAAAATACCAAAGCCCAAAAGCAGCGTCACCATGGCCGTGCCGCCGTAGCTGATGAGGGGCAGCGGCACCCCCACCACGGGCAGCAGTCCCGACACCATGCCCATGTTCACCACCGCATAGGTGGCGAAGGTGAGGGTGAGGGCGCCCGCCATCAGCCGCCCGAAGAGGGAGGGCGCATGAGCGGCAATGATGAGGCCGCGGGCGATGATGGCGGAGTAGAGGAGGAGGAGGACCAGGACACCCAGGAGGCCGAATTCCTCGCCCAGGACGGCGAAAATGAAATCCGTGTGGCGCTCGGGCAGGAAATCCAGGTGTGCCTGGGTGCCCTTGAGCCAACCCTTACCCAGCACCCCGCCGGAGCCGAGCGCGATGGTGGACTGGATGATGTGGTAGCCGGCGCCCAGGGGGTCCTGACTGGGATCGAGCAAGGTGAGCACCCGCTGTCGCTGGTAATCGTGCAAAGCCGACCAGACGATGGGCATTGCCGCCGCTGCCGCCACGACAAGCCCGAGGAGGACGCGCCAGCTCAACCCGGCGAGGAAGAGCACATAGAAACCGGAGGCGGCGATCAGCAACGCCGTGCCCAGATCGGGCTGCTTGGCGATGAGGCCGACGGGCACGGCGAGGATCACGCCGGCGATGGCGAAATCCCGAAGTCTGAGGCGCTTTTCGTGGCGGTCCAGGTACCAGGCGAGCATCAGGGGCACCGCCACTTTCATGAGTTCGGAGGGTTGGATGCGCATGAACCCCAGATTGAGCCAGCGGCGCGCCCCCTTGGCCACCTCGCCGAAGAGGGCGACGCCAAAGAGAAGAACCAACCCAGCCACATAGGCGGGCAGGGCGAAGCGGTGCAGATGCTGGGGCGGCACGTTGGCCACCGCCCACATGAGGCCCAGCGCGAGGAGGATGTTCAAGGCCTGGCCCAGCACCCGCCCGGCGTCCTGCCCCGAAGCGCTATAGAGCACGACCAGTCCAGCGGCCAGGGTGACGAGGAGCAGGGAAAGCAGCACGTAGTCGAGGTGACGGGCGGCACGGAAAATCCAGCGTCTCCAGTTCATGGCTTCCCCTCACGCAAAGTTTTGGCACCCATGGGCCTCGCCCCGGATTCAGTCATGTTCGCCTCCCTCCGCGTCGGCGTCGGTGGCGGCGGCCGCCGTCGGACGCTTGCCGAGCAGGTAATAGTCGAAAAGGGCGCGGGCGATGGGGGCGGCCGTGGAACCGCCGTGCCCGCCGTTTTCCACCAGCACGGCGACGGCGATGGTGGGATCTTCCGCCGGGGCGAAGGCGATGAACAGGGCATGGTCGCGGAAGCGTTCCGCCACCCGGCTTTCCACATATTTCTCCCCCTGCTTCATGCCGATCACCTGGGCGGTGCCGGTCTTGCCCGCCATGGCGTAGGGGGCCCCGGCACCGGCGCGGCCCGCCGTGCCGCCGGGGCGGGTCACGTCCACCATCGCCGCCTTGACGCGGGCGAGGTTTTCCGGCGCCACCGGCAGGTTGGACACGAGCTCAGGCTCCACGGGGGTGACGGCTCCGGTCCTCGCATTCTGGATTTCCCGCACGAAGCGCGGCCGCATTTCCCGGCCTCCGTTGGCCAGGGTTGCCGTGGCCACGGCAAGCTGCAGGGGGGTGGCCAGCATGTAGCCCTGGCCGATGCCCACACTCACCGTGTCACCGAGGAACCACTTCTGTTTGAAGCGCTTCCATTTCCATTCCGGGGAAGGCAGGTTGCCCGCACGCTCCCCTTCGATGTCGATGCCCGTCTTACGGCCGAAACCGAAATGACCCATGAAGTCGTGGATGGCGTCGATGCCCATGTCCACCGCCAGGCCGTAGTAATACGTATCGCAGGAAATGACGATGGACTTGTGCAGGTCCACCATGCCGTGACCACCGGGCTTCCAGTCGCGGTAGCGGTGGCTGCTGCCGGGCAGGCTGTAATAGCCGGGGTCGGCGATGGTGTAGCTGGGAGTGCGTTTCTTGAGCTCCAGCGCAGCCAGTGCCATGAAGGGTTTGAAGGTGGAGCCCGGCGGATACATGCCATGGATGACGCGGTTGATGAGGGGCTTGTCGGGTGACTCGTTGAGGGCCTGCCAGTTTTGCGGATCGATGCCGTCGATGAAGAGATTGGTGTCGTAACCGGGCTTGGAGAGAAAGGCGAGGATGCCGCCGGTGCGGGGGTCGATGGCCACCAGGGCGCCGCGGAAGCGGCCGAAGGCCTGTTCCGCCACCCGTTGCAGCTCCAGATCCAGGTGCAGGGTGAGATTGTTGCCGGAAACCGGCGGGGTGCGCGACAGGGTGCGCACGGCGCGGCCACTGGCATCGGTTTCCACCCGCTCGAAGCCGGTCGTACCATGCAGCTCCTGCTCGTAGCTTTGTTCCAGGCCCGCCTTGCCGATGTAGTCCGAACCGCGGTAGTTGGCAGCCAGCTCCGCCTCCTCCAGACGCTTGAGGTCCGCATCGGTGATGCGTCCGATGTAGCCCACCACGTGGGAGGTGATTTCCCCCTGGGGATAATGGCGGAACAGCCGGGCACGGATCTCCACCCCCGGAAAGCGGTAGCGGTTGGCGGCGAAACGGGCGATCTCCACGTCATTGAGCCGCGTCCGGATGGGTAGCGTCTCGAAGTTGCGGCTTTCCTCCAAAAGCTTGCGGAAGCGTTTGCGGTCCTTCGGCGTGATTTCGATGAGCTCCGCCAGCGCATCGATGGTCTTTTCCAGTCCGCCTTCCACCCGGGTGGGCGTGATCTCCAGGGTATAGGCGGAGTAGTTGTGGGCGAGCACGGCGCCGTTGCGGTCCAGGATCAAGCCGCGGTTGGGCACGATGGGCACGATGGAAATGCGGTTCTCCTCCGCCAGAGTGTGGTAGTGCTCGTATTGCAGCACCTGCAGCCAGAAGGCCCGCGCCAGGAGAATGGCAAACAGCAGCAACACGACACTCGCCGCCACCGTCAGGCGCAGGCGGAAGTAGTAGAGCTCGCGCTGGTGGTTGCGAATCTCCGGTCGTTGTGTCATCGGGAGGCGGTGCCGTAGGGCGGGCTCACCGGTTTGCGCTGGGGCAGCGCCAGCAGGGTGGACAAAAGCGGCCACAGCAGCGCGCCCGTCGCGCTGCCGGCGAAATAGAGGGGACCGGGGAAAGCGGCGCCGAAGGCAAGGCGCACGAGCAGCATGGAGACATCGAGCAGAAGCAAAAGCCCCAGCACATAGAGGGCCTGCTGCCATAGATTGAAGGTCTGCAGCCGGCGGTGCAGGCGCCAGGCGGCATAGGTGGTGATGACGTAGGCGAAGGCATGCTGGCCGAAGAGCACCCCATCGGCGATGTCCATCAGCAGGCCCAGCAACCAGGCGCTGCCGAAGCCCACCCGCCGCGGGGCATGGATCACCCAGTAGAGGAGCGCCAGCGCCACCAGATCCGGCCACAGCAAAATGGCGAGGCCCGTGCCCGGCAGCAGGTTGGCGATCAGGGCGGCAAGGAGCGAGCCGACGATGAAGCGGCTGCTGGGCGGTCGCGTCAGCACCGAGGGGCGGGGATCAGCGTTTGCCACGGGCGACCTCTGCAGGGGGACGGGGTGGAGGGGGCGCGGTGGAACGCAACACCAGCACGTGACGGTGGCGGTCGACGCCGGCCGCGGGCAGGCAGGCAATGCGGGCGAAGGGATAGGCGGCATTGCGCTCCACGCGCACCACGGTCGCCACCGGCAGCCCCGGCGGGTAGATGCCATCGAGGCCCGAGGTGACCAGTTGATCGCCGGGCACGAGATCGGCGTTGGTGGGCATGAAAGGCACGTTGAGGGTGCCATCCTGGCCGCTGCCGAAGACCACCGCGCGCAGACCATTGCGTAGATTCTGCACCGGCACCGCCTGGTTCTTGTCGGTGATCAGGGTGACTTCGGCGACGGCCGGATAGGCGCGGGTGACCTGTCCCACCACGCCCGTCTCGTCCACCACCACCTGACCGGCCTCGACATGGTGGAGACTGCCGCGGTCGATGATGATTTTGCGCGAGAAGGGATCGCGTTCGGCATAGAGGATTTGCGCAAGCTGAGCGGTGTGCCCATAGCGGGGCCGGGCGTCGAGCAGGGCGCGCAGATGGGCGTTTTCCGCCCGCAGCGCCTCCAGCTCCAGCAACTGCGCCGACAGGCGCAGCCGGGTTTGCCGCAGTTCCTCGTTTTCCAACCGCAGCCGGCTGTGGGTGACGAAGAAATCCGCCACCTGGCCAGCCAGTCGCACCGGCGCATTGACCGCGTGTTGCAGGGGGTTGACGAAGACGGCCAGCGCCTGACGCAGGGCGCCAAGATAAGTGAGGCGTGCGTCGGCCAGCATGAGGACGGCGGACAGCAGGACGAAGATGGTGAAGCGGAGGTGGGGCGGCAGCCCGGTCTTGAAAAAGGGTGGGGGAGTGGGGTCGTTCATGGCGCGCGCTCAAGGGGCGCAGGACATTGCCCCGAAAGGACGCCTGCCATGCCCTCAGTCGTTGGTGAAGACGGTGGAAAGGCGCTCCATCTCCTCCAGCGCCCTGCCCGAGCCGCGCACCACACAGGTGAGGGGATCCTCCGCCACGATCACCGGCAGGCCGGTCTCTTCCATGAGCAGCCGGTCCAGGTCCCGCAGCAGCGCGCCGCCGCCGGTGAGCACCATGCCCTTTTCGGCGATGTCCGCCCCCAGCTCGGGGGGCGTCTGCTCGAGGGCGGATTTCACCGCGGAAACGATGCTGTTCAGGGGATCGGTGAGTGCCTCGAGGATCTCGTTGCTGGAGATGGTGAAGCTGCGGGGAATGCCTTCCGCCAGATTACGGCCCTTCACCTCCATCTCCCGCACGTCTGAGCCGGGGAAGGCCGAGCCGATTTCCTTTTTGATCTGCTCCGCCGTGGATTCGCCGATCAGCATGCCGTAATTGCGCCGGATGTAATTGATGATGGCCTCGTCGAACTTGTCGCCCCCGACGCGCACGGAGGCCGCATAGACGATGCCACCCAGAGAGATCACCCCCACCTCGGTGGTGCCGCCGCCGATGTCCACCACCATGGAGCCGGTGGCCTCCGCCACCGGCAGGCCGGCGCCGATGGCCGCCGCCATGGGTTCCTCGATGAGATAGACCTGACGGGCGCCAGCACCGATGGCGGATTCGCGGATGGCCCGTCGCTCCACCTGGGTGGAACCACAGGGCACGCAGATGATGATGCGCGGGCTGGGACCCAAAAGCCGCGAGCCGTGAATCTTCTTGATGAAATACTTGAGCATCTGCTCGGTGATGGTGAAGTCCGCAATCACGCCATCCTTCATCGGCCGGATGGCGGTGATGTTGCCGGGGGTGCGCCCGAGCATCTGCTTCGCCTCGATGCCCACCGCCTGGATGGTCTTCTTGGCCGAGGGCCCGCCCTCATGGCGGATGGCCACCACTGACGGTTCGTTGAGCACGATGCCCTTGCCGCGCACGTAGATGAGGGTATTGGCGGTGCCGAGGTCGATGGCAAGATCGGTGGAAAAATAGCCGCGCAGGAATCCGAACATGTCTTTTACCGTAGCCGTCATGAAGAGGCGGCAGCCGCTGCCCGATGCCGCGGTGCGGCCTCCTCAAATAAACGGCTTATGATACCCTATAGGGCTCGTTTCGTTAACGGAAGCCGGTGAAATCCATGTCATTTTCCGCAGCCGACGTGAAGCGCATCGCCCACCTCGCCCGCATCGAAATCACGGATGTCGAGATCGGGCCCGTGCTGGCGCAGTTGTCCAACATCCTCAAGCTCGTGGAACAGATGCAGGCGGTCAACACCGAAGGCATCAAGCCCATGGCCCATGCGCAGGACATCCCCTTGCGCATGCGCGAGGACGAGGTCACCGAGACCGACCAGCACGAGCTTTTCCAATCCATCGCCCCCCAGGTGGAAGCCGGGTTGTACCTGGTGCCCAAGGTGATCGAGTGACTTTTCCACGTCGCAGGCGGCGGGGCCAGACTGCCTTGCCGCCGGTGCCGTGAGGCGAAAACGGACCCGTCATGATCAACAGCTCCCTCAAAGAACTTTCCGCGTTGCTTGCGGCAAGGAAGATTTCCAGCCGCGAGCTCACCGAAGCTTTTCTTGCGCGCATCGAAAAATTCAATCCCGAGCTCAATGCCTTCATCACCGTCGACCCGGAAAAATCCCTCGCCCAGGCCGAGGCCGCGGACCGGCTGCGGGCTGAGGGCCGGGCCGGGCCGCTTACCGGCATTCCCGTGGCGCAGAAGGACATCTTCTGCGCCAAGGGGTGGCTGACCACCTGCGGCTCGAAGATGCTCCACAACTTCGTCGCCCCCTACGATGCCCATGTGGTGGAAAAAATGAACGCGGCGGGCATCGTCAATCTGGGCAAGACCAACATGGACGAGTTCGCCATGGGCTCGTCCAACGAGACCTCCTATTTCGGCAAAGTGAAAAATCCCTGGGACCGGACGGCGGTGCCCGGCGGCTCTTCGGGGGGTTCGGCGGCCGCGGTCGCGGCGCGGCTTGCCCCGGCGGCCACCGGCACCGACACCGGCGGCTCCATCCGCCAACCCGCCGCCCTGTGTGGCATCACCGGGATCAAGCCCACCTATGGCGTGGTCTCCCGCTATGGGATGATCGCTTTCGCCTCCTCCCTCGATCAGGGCGGACCCATGGCCAAAAGCGCCGAGGATTGCGCCCTGCTGCTCAACGTCATGGCGGGGTTCGATGCCCGGGATTCCACCAGTCTGCAACGCCCGGCGGAGGATTACACGCGGCAGCTTTCAGAGCCCCTGACTGGCCTCAAGATCGGCCTGCCCAAGGAGTACTTCGCCGAGGGGCTCGCACCTGACGTGGCCCAGGCGGTGGAGACCGCGATTGACGAATTCCGCAAGCTCGGCGCGCAGGTGGTGGAGGTTTCCCTGCCCAACACGCGCCTGTCCATCCCCGTTTATTACGTGCTGGCGCCGGCGGAAGCCTCCAGCAATCTGGCGCGCTACGACGGTGTGCGCTATGGCTATCGCGCGCCGGAATACACCGATCTCACCGACATGTACAAGAAGACCCGCGCCCAGGGCTTTGGCGCAGAGGTGAAGCGGCGCATCCTGATCGGCACCTATGTGCTCTCCGCCGGCTATTACGATGCCTATTACCTCAAGGCGCAGAAACTCAGACGCCTGATCGCCCAGGATTTCGCCGATGCATTCCGCCAGTGCGACGTGATCATGGGGCCCACCTCGCCCACTGTCGCCTTCGATCTGGGGGAAAAAGCAGACGACCCGGTGGCCATGTATCTTTCCGACATCTATACTATCGCGGTCAATCTGGCCGGGCTGCCCGGCATGTCGATTCCCGTGGGCTTCGGCGCCAAGGGGCGGCCGGTGGGGTTACAGATCATCGGCAATTATTTCGCGGAAGCCCGCATGCTCAACGTCGCCCACCAGTACCAACAGGTGACGGATTGGCACACCCGGCTTCCCGAAGGTCTCTGAAGGACAGGCTGATGGGGCAGTGCCGGTGCTGGCGGCGGTCCCCTGCCGCCCCCTTCGCCTCCGCTTCGTTCATCACCCAACACGGGCCCGGGACGGCCTCTGCCGGCGGGGTGACCGTGACGCACAACGGATGAGTCATCATGGAATGGGAAATCGTCATCGGGCTCGAGGTCCATGCCCAGCTTTCCACCCGCAGCAAGATCTTCTCCGGCGCCTCCACCCGTTACGGCGCGGCGCCCAACACCCAGGCCTGTGCGGTGGACATCGCCTTGCCTGGGGTGCTGCCGGTGTTCAACAAGGCGGCGGCGGAGCAGGCCATCAAATTCGGTCTTGCCATCGGTGCGCGCATCAATCGGGAGTCGGTGTTCGCGCGCAAGAATTATTTCTACCCCGATCTGCCCAAGGGCTATCAGATCAGCCAGTATGAGCTGCCCATCGTGGAAGGGGGCGAGATTGTCATCCAGGTGGGGGAGGAGGAAAAAATCATCCGCATCACCCGCGCCCATCTGGAGGAGGATGCCGGCAAGTCCCTGCACGAGGATTTCCACGGCATGACCGGCATCGACCTCAACCGGGCCGGCACGCCGCTTCTGGAAATCGTTTCCGAGCCGGACATGCGCAGCGCGCAGGAGGCCGTGGCCTATGCCAAGACCCTGCATTCCCTGGTCCAGTATCTCGACATCTGCGATGGCAACATGCAGGAGGGCTCCTTCCGTTGCGATGCCAATGTCTCGGTGCGGCCAAAGGGGGCAGACAGCTTCGGCACCCGCTGCGAAATCAAGAACCTCAATTCCTTCCGCTTCCTGGAAAAGGCCATCGAATACGAGGCGAATCGGCAGATCGAAATCCTGGAAGCCGGCGGCTACGTCGAGCAGGAGACGCGGCTTTACGATGCCGAGCGTAACGAGACCCGCTCCATGCGCTCCAAGGAGGAGGCCTTCGACTACCGCTATTTCCCTGATCCGGATCTTTTGCCGCTTTGCATTCCGGAAGAGATGATCGAGGCCATCCGCGCCAGCCTGCCGGAACTGCCCCATGCCAAGCGCCACCGTTTCATGAGCCAGTATGGCTTGTCGGCCTATGATGCGGGGGTGCTCACCGCCAGCCGGGCCATGGCGGCCTACTACGAGGAAGTGGTGGCCGCCGTGGGCGCGGCCCATGCCAAGGTCGCCGCCAACTGGGTGATGGGCGATCTCGCCGGAGCACTGAACCGGGAAGGGCGCGATATCAGCGAAAGTCCCATCGGGGCGCAGGCGCTGGCCGGCCTCATCCGGCGCATCCTCGACAACACCATTTCCGGCAAGATCGCCAAGGAAGTGTTCGAGGCCATGTGGGCGGGCGAAGGCAGCGCCGATGAGATCATCGAAGCGCGGGGCCTGCGCCAGATCACCGATTCCAGCGCCATCGAGCGCCTGGTGGAGGAGGTGATCGCGGCCCATCCCAAGTCCGTGGAGGAATACCGCGCCGGCAAGGAGCGCGCCTTGAATGCCCTGGTGGGGCAGGTGATGAAGCGCAGCCAGGGCAAGGCCAACCCCCAGCAGGTGAGCGAGCTTCTGAAAAGGAAGCTAGCGCAGTAGCCCGCCGGCGCGTCACGGCGAGGCGGGCAGGCCCTTGAGTTCGAGGAAGCGGCGGCGGTCTTCGGCGAAGCGGGCGCGGATGCGTTCCTTCTCCTGCACCGCTTCCTGGATGCGGCTTTGCAACTGCCGGACTTCCTCCTGCGCTTCCCGGATGTCGTCGTTGAGGTCGGCGGGGGCGGGCCGGTTGCGGGCGGCAAAGCTATCCCGCTGTTTTTTCAGCCCGGCAAGCCGCCCCTCCACCGACTTGATGCGCAGTTCATAGCTTTTGATCTGCAGGTCCACCGCCTCTAGGTTGCGGCGTTCGGCCAGATCGAGCTCGCCCACGGTGGTGTAGCTGGCAAGCAGTGCCTTGTCCCGCCGGCGCTGTTCCTCCGCCTTCTCCCGTGCTTCCCGGTCGCGCGCTTCCGCTTCCTGGCGCGCCTTGAGCTGCTCCGCTGTGGGTGCCGGCGGCGCCTCCTTCACCACGCGCCCGCTCTTGGTCATCTCCGCATGACCCTGGCGGACAGACTCGGGGGGCAGGGTGTCGCTGTAGTGCACCTTGCCCTGGGCATCCACCCAGCGGTAGAGCTGTTTGCCCGCGCCCGCCGCGCCGGGGAGCAGGAGCCCTGCCACAAGGAGAGAAACTGCCGTGCGATGAAGGTTCATGGTGTCTGCCTGTTGCCAATACCGTAGCGTTCCCGATAGGCAAGCATGCGTTCAAGCGCCGCCGCATAGGCCGGCCGCTGCCGCAGGTAGGCGATGAGGTCGTCAAGGGTGGCAATGGCGATCACCGGCATACCGTATTCCCTTTCCACCTCCTCCACTGCGGAAAGCTCGCCCTGTCCCTTTTCCTGCCGGTCCAGGGCGATCACCACGCCGCAGGGGGTGGCGCCATGGGCGCGGATGAGGTTCACCGACTCGCGCACCGAAGTGCCTGCCGAGATCACATCATCGGCAATCAGCACCCTTCCCTTGAGGGGGGCCCCAATGGTGCTGCCGCCTTCGCCGTGGTCCTTGGCCTCCTTGCGGTTGAAGGCGAAGGGCACGTTGCGCCCCATCTCCGCCAGCACCACGGCCAGCGCCGCCACCAGGGGAATACCCTTGTAGGCGGGGCCGAAGACCATGTCGAAGGCAAGCTGCGACGCGAGGAGGGCTTTCGCGTAAAATCGCGCCAGCCTGCCCAGGGAAGCGCCGTCGTTGAAAAGGCCGGCATTGAAGAAATAGGGGCTTGTCCGCCCCGCCTTGGTTTTGAACTCGCCAAAGAGCAGAACCTGCCGCTCCAGGGCGAATTCGATGAATTCCTGGCGGAAGTTTTCCATAGACGAAAGCCGAGTACGTTTTGCGCATTATAACGGTCAACCTCAACGGCATCCGGTCCGCTGCCAACAAGGGTTTCTTCGACTGGCTGAGACATCAGCGGGCGGATGTGGTGTGTGTCCAGGAGCTCAAAGCCCAGGCCGCCGATCTCACGCGGGAGATGCTGCAGCCGGGCCGGCTGTTGGGCTACTTCCACTACGCGGAAAAAAAGGGCTATAGCGGCGTGGGTCTCTATAGCCGCCGGCAGCCCGATGAAATCATCGAGGGGCTGGGCATGGCCGACATCGACGCCGAGGGGCGTTATCTCGAGGCGCGTTTCGGCCAGCTCAGCGTGGTCTCCCTCTATCTTCCCTCGGGTTCGGCCTCGGAGGCCCGGCAGGCGGCGAAGTTCGATTTCATGGCGCGGTTTCTGCCGCATCTTTCCGCCCTGCGGAAAAGCGGCCGGGAAGTGATCCTCTGCGGCGACTGGAACATCGCCCACACGGCAAAAGACCTGCGCAACTGGAGATCCAACCAGAAAAATTCCGGCTTCCTGCCCGAGGAGCGGGCCTGGCTGGGACAGGTTCTGGCCCTCGGTTGGGTGGATGTGTACCGGGCGCTTTATCCCGAGGCGGAAGGCGAGGGTTACACCTGGTGGAGCAATCGCGGTCAGGCCTTTGCGAAGAACGTGGGTTGGCGCATCGACTATCAGATCGCAACGCCAGGTATCGCCGCCCGCGCCCGCTCGGCGAAGGTGTACAAGGCGCAACGTTTCTCCGACCATGCGCCCCTCATCGTGGATTACGCCGAATGGCCGTGAAGGAAGCGCGCTGGCGCGATGCCCTGGCCGTCTATGCCCATCCGCGGGTGGCGGCCATGCTCTTTCTGGGCTTTTCCGCCGGACTGCCCCTGCTCCTCGTGTTGGGCACGCTTTCCTTTTGGCTGTCGGAAGCGGGCGTTGCCCGGGCCACCATCGGCCACCTCTCCTGGGTGGGGCTTGCCTACGGAACGAAATTCGCCTGGGCGCCCCTGGTGGACCGCCTGCGCTTGCCCTGGCTTACCGCGCACCTCGGACGCCGGCGCGCCTGGCTTTTGCTGGCGCAGGGGACCATCGTGCTGGGGCTGTTGGGCATGGCCCATGCCGATCCGGCGCGGGAGCTTTCCCATACGGTCTTTTTCGCGCTGCTCGTGGCCTTCGCCTCCGCCACCCAGGACATCGCGGTGGATGCCTGGCGCATCGAGGCGGTGGAGGTGACGCGCCAAGGCGCCATGGCGGCTGCCTATCAAGTGGGGTACCGGGTGGCGATGATCACCGCCGGCGCGGGGGCCTTGTGGATCGCCGCCCTCTTCGATCCTTCCGAAGCGACCTATGATTTCCGCCCCTGGCAGGTGGCCTATACGGTCATGGCGGCGTTGATGGGCGTGGGCATCCTCACCACCCTGCTCATCCCTGAACCCGAAGGCCTCGCCACCCCGCCCCCCGTTGCCAAGCTGGGGGTGAAGGCGTGGCTTTTCGAAAGTTTCGTCCAACCCTTCCTGGAGCTATTCCAGCGGCTGCGCTGGCAGGCCGTGCTGATTCTCGCCCTCATTGCCTTCTACCGCATTTCGGACGTGGTGCTGGGGGTGATGAGCAATCCTTTCTATCAGGAGATGGGCTTTACCAAAGACGAGGTGGCCAGCGTGTCCAAGGTCTATGGCGTGATCATGACCCTCGTCGGTGCCGGACTGGGCGGCCTGCTGGTGGTCCGCCTCGGTCTCATGCGCACGCTGTTCCTCGGGGCGCTCGCTTCCGCCGCCAGCAATCTGCTCTTTGTCTGGCTCTACGGCCGGGGCCATGACGTGGGGGCGCTGGTATTCACCGTCTCCGCCGACAACCTTTCCGCCGGCATCGCCTCCAGTGGCTTCGTCGCCTATCTCTCGGGGCTGGTGAACCAGGCCTATTCCGCCACCCAGTATGCCCTGTTCACCTCGGTGATGCTGCTTTTGCCCAAGGCGCTCGCTGGTCTTTCCGGGGATGTGGTGGATGCCTTCGGCTGGGCGGCGTTCTTCACCGGCACGGCCGCCCTCGGCGTGCCGGTGCTGCTCCTGGTGTGGCTCGCGGCCAGGATGGAAAAGCGCCATGCCTGAGCAGACCCTGCTTGCCGCGGCCCTGGTGGGCCTCTTGGGCGGGGTCCACTGCGTGGGCATGTGCGGCCCGCTGGTGGCGGCTTTTTCCCTGCAGCGCTCGCCGCTTCCGCCGCGCTTCTCCCTGTACCTTGCCGCCAATCTGGGGCGGCTTGCTTCCTACACCGTCGCCGGCGCCCTGGCCGGTCTGCTGGGGGCGGGGAGCCTCTTCCTGCGCCGTCTTTTTCCGGTGGAGCTGGTGCTCTATGGGGTGGCCAACGGCATGCTGGTGCTCCTCGGGCTTTACCTCATGGGCCTCAATCGCTGGGTCACCCACATCGAGCGCGCCGGGGCCTGGCTCTGGCGGCGGCTGCAGCCGCTCCTGGCCCGCTGCCTGCCCATCCGCACCCCCGCGCAGGCCTTTGCCGCGGGGCTCATGTGGGGGTGGCTGCCCTGCGGCCTGGTCTACAGTGTGCTGGTCACCGCGCTGGCGAGCGGCAGTCCGGCAACGGGCGCCCTCACCATGTTCGCCTTCGGGGTCGGCACCCTGCCCAATCTCCTCGCCATGGGGTGGCTTGCCGAGCGCCTGGCGGTGCTGGTCAAGGCACGCGGCTTTCGCGTGGCCGCCGGCATGGGCGTGACCGCGCTGGGTCTTTGGGGCCTGGCGCGTGCCTTCTTCTAGTGCGCCTGGCGCAAGCCCGCCGCTCTATTTGTAGAAGGCCTTCTCGAACTCGAAGGCCAGGGGCTGGGTGGTTCCTTCCGGCTGCGCGCTCACCTTGAACTTCAGGGTTTGCGGGGGATTCACCCGGAACTCACCGATATAGTAGATGGCCGTGCCCTCGACGATCTCCCGCAGCGGCACGTCGATGCTCTGCCCGGTGAGGGTGGGGATCGTCACCTTGACCGACGCCTTCACCGGCTGGCTCACCCCCAACGGCGTCTTCTTCAGCACGGACAGGGTGACCATGCCCCGGTTGCGGGAGCGCTCGATCTTGTAATTCTTGGCCACCTCGGGCAGCAGCTCATCGGTTGGCATGGCGTTGTAGTGCACCTCCACGTCGCCGAAGCGCGCCGCCTGCTCGGCTTGCACAGGCAGGGCGAGGCAAAGGAAGGTGAGGCAGGCAAAGAGTTTTTTCATTTTTCGTCTCCTCCAGGCTACACACCCAATATAGACCACGGGCTGCTCATTGGCGTGCCTGCAGCCGATAGACGGCAAGACTGCCCAGCAGATTGGGGAAGAGGCTCACCCGTCGGCCCCGGTGCATGACCACCCGTTCCAGGATTTCCACGCCGTGGGTGGCGCAGAACTCCTCGAAATCCTTCAGCGTGCACAGGTGGATGTTGGGGGTGTCATACCATTGGTAGGGGAGCTCCGGGGAGACGGGCATGCGTCCGAAAAGCACCTGCAGGCGGTGGCTCACGTGGCCGAAGTTGGGGAAGGTGACGATGGCTTCCCGCCCCACGCGCAGCATCTCGCGGATGATTGCCTCCGTGTGGCGCATGGCCTGCAGCGTCTGCGACAGAATGACGTAATCGAAGGAATGGGAGGCGAAGGTGGACAGCCCGCTTTCCAGGTCGCTCTGGATCACGTTGACGGCATTTCTGACGCAGGCGGCGACCTTTTCATCGTCGATCTCCACCCCGTAGCCCAGGGTGTTGCGCGTCTCGCGCAGATATTTGAGCAGGCTGCCATCACCGCAGCCCAGGTCGAGCACCTTCGCCCCCGCGTGCACCCGCTCGGCGATGATGGCGAAATCCGGACGGACGCTCTGGTTCATAGGACAATATTGCTCATGTAGGTGCGGACCACTTCGTGGTAATAGGGGTCCACCATGAGGAAGGCGTCGTGGCCATGGGTGGACTTCACCTCCGCATAGGTGACGTTGCGCTCGTTGTCCAGCAGGGCCTTGACGATCTCCCGGGAACGCTCCGGGGCGAAGCGCCAGTCACTGGTGAAGGAGATGACCAGGAAATCGGCCTTTGCCGGTGCCAGCGCCTCCGACAGATGCCCGCTTGCGTAATGGTGGGTGGGATCGAAATAGTCCAGCGCCTTGGTCATCAGCAGATAGGTGTTGGCATCGAAGCTGGCCGCGAACTTATCGCCCTGGTAGCGGAGGTAGGATTCGATCTCGAACTCCACGTCGTAGCCGAACTGGAAGGCCCCGGAGCGCAGGATACGGCCAAACTTGGTGCCCATCACGTCATCTGAAAGATAGGTGATGTGCCCCAGCATGCGGGCCAGGCGCAGACCCCGTTTCGGCGTCACCCCATAGGCGTAGTAATCCCCGCCGTGGAAATCCGGGTCGCTGAGGATGGCCTGGCGTGCCACGTCGTTGAAGGCGATGTTCTGCGCCGTGAGCTTGGGAGCGGCGGCGATGACCAGGCAATGGCGCAGACGGTCGGGGTAGGTGATGCTCCACTGCAGGGCCTGCATGCCGCCCAGGCTGCCGCCCACCACAGCGGCGAACTGGGTGATGCCCAGCCGGTCGGCAAGCAGCGCCTGAGTTTTCACCCAGTCGTCCACAGTCACCACGGGAAAGCGCGAACCCCAAGGCTTGCCCGTGGCCGGGTCGATGCTGGAAGGGCCGGTGGAACCATGGCAGCCGCCCAGGTTGTTGACACCGATGACGAAGAAGCGGTTGGTGTCGATGGGCTTGCCCGGCCCCACCATGTTGTCCCACCAGCCGGGATATTTGTCGTGTTCGGTGTAACGCCCCGCCACGTGATGGTTGCCGGAGAGGGCATGGCAGACCAGGACGGCGTTGGAACGCGCGGCGTTGAGCGTGCCATAGGTTTCATAGACGAGCTGGTAGCTGGGGATCACCGCGCCGCTGCGCAGCGTGATGGGCGTGTCGAAGTGCGCCGTCTGCGGCGAGACGATACCGACGGAACCGGTGGCGTGGGCCGAATGGCTCTTCATGGGAACGAAAGGAAAAAACAGCCGGGATTATACGCGCAGGCTGCGTCTGTCGGCTGCCGGGGGTTGGTTCAGTGGGCCGACTTGCGACCTATGCGCCGCCGGTCAGTGGAGCCGTCCCGGGGGCGCTTCGACCAGTCGCGGCGGTCCGGGGTTTTGCGCCGGTCGAGTTCCGGCGGGAAGTTTTCCAGGAGCCGGGCGAGATAGACCTCGGCCCCTTCCTGCAGCCGCCGCTGGCCTTCCGGTGTGGCCATGAGTTCGCGGATTTCCTCCGGGCGGAAAGTCTTGTTGATGGCTTCCTGCCAGGCCAGCATGACATAGCGCTCGACGGTCATGCGCTCTTCCCGCGTGCCTTCCATTTCGATGCCCGCATCGGCATCCTCCACCAGGGAGAACTCGATGCCCGCCGGCCCGATCCGGTAGTGATATTCCAGCTTCACGCCCGACTCCCGTTTCCTTTTCCCTTCGCCCGCCTCATGCCCAGGCCACCTGCTCGCGGTTGGCATCGAAGGCGAGGCTTTCCATAAGGCGGCTGTGCAGGTCGTTGAGCTCGGCAAGCTGGTCGAGGAGGGTGGTTTCCATTTGTTCCAGCTCGGCGATGCGGTCTTCCAGGGTGTCCGTGGCCTTGTGGATGCGCTTGATGCTCTCCAACCGGCGGCGCAACTGCAACTGGTGTTCCCGCACCTGGGTTTCCATGGGTGCCATCACCGCCTTCAGCCAGTTCTCCACATCGCGGTTGGCGATCTCATAGACGTGCACCACCCGCGCGGCCACCGTCTCGAAAAACTTGGCCATGAGACTGAAGCGTTCGGTGGCATAAACGGTCATGGTGCCGAAGTGATCGTTGTAGGCCTTTTCCAGTTTGGCCAGTTCCTTGCTGTACTTCAGCGTGGAGAAGGGCGCCGGGGTGGTCGCCTTGAGGCCGTGCTCTTCGGCGAATTTTTTGTACATGGCATCCATCATCGCCTTGATTTCCTCGATCTGCTCCGTGGCCTTGGCGATGTTGGCATGGGTGTCGCGGAAGAACTGGTTCATGGCATCGCGGATGCCCTTGGTGAACTTGCTCTTCGCCATCTGGATGCGGACGTTGCGGATTTCCTGCTTCAACGCCTCCATGCCCAGGTGGCTGAAGAGGACATTGGTGTGATGGGAAAACACCGAGCGCAGGGCCTGGAAGCGCTGCAGGCCGCGTTCGAAATCCTGCTTGTCCTGCTGCACCTTGGCCATCATGTGTTCGATCACGTCCTGGTTCTTGCCGCGCAGGTTCCTGAGTTCCGTCAACTGTTCGCGCACACCGGCGAGCCTGCCGCGCAGGATCTCGCTGCTCTGCTGGATCATGTCCTCCAGCTCGCTTTGGGTCGCATCCCGCACGATCTCCTGCTTGGAGGGGATGAGCTCGTCCGATAACGCCCGCTCCAGGCGGGGCAGTCGGCTTCTCCAGAGCAGCGCCTCGTCATGGGTGACCTTGGCCAGCAGCCCCTTCTGCGCCGAGACGGGGAAGACCTGGGCGGGGTCGAGCCCCAGCAGATGGGCGGTGGTCTCCACCTGGCGCTGGATTTCCCGTTCCACCACTTCCTCGCCCTTGAGCTCATCCCACATGGCATCGATCTTGTTCAGCACCACCAGGCGTCCCTTTTGCCGCCCCTGGGTGTTGCCGATGTGATTGCGCCAGACTTCGATGTCGCTCTTGGTCACCCCCGTGTCCGCCGCCAGAATGAAAAGGATGGCGTGGGCATTGGGCAGCAGGTTGAGGGTGAGCTCGGGCTCGGTACCGATGGCATTGAGGCCCGGGGTGTCGAGGATCACCAGCCCCCGTTCCAACAGGGGATGGGGAAAGTTGATGATGGCATGGCGCCAGGCGGGGATGTCCACCGTCCCGTCCTCGTGCACGGTGAGGGCATTGTCCTGGTCTTCGCGGTCATAGAGGCCGTAGCGTTCCGCCTCCTCCACCGGCACCCGGCGCGTCTCCGACACCCTTTGCAGCGCCTCGATCATGCCCTCGCCGGAGGCGGTGTCGAGGGGGATCACCGTCCACTCCTCCGGGTAGCGCTTGTATTCGGTGGTGGTGGTGTCGGTGGCGCGCGTCTCGATGGGCAGCAGCATGATGCAGGGCTCCCGCGAAGGATCGTAGAGGAGCTCCGTCGGGCACATGGTGGTGCGTCCGGCACTGGAGGGCAAAAGCCGCTGCTTGTAGTCGGCGAAGAAAATGGCGTTGATGAGCTCGGACTTGCCGCGGGAGAACTCCGCCACGAAGGCGACGTTGAGCTTGTCGTCCTTGAGCCGTTCCAAAACGTGCTGCAGGCGAAGATCGATCTGCGCATCGATGAGCTCCTGCTCCGACAGCCATTTGCGCAGGCTGCTCACGTCCTCGGTCAGGCGTTCCCGCCAGTCGCTATAGGCCTGGAAATGGGCGACGAGATTGTCATTGCTCATGGGAATCTCCCCGTTCATTGCCGATGGCGCCTCACCCCGGGCGCCTGCGGGACACCTGCCTGGGCTTCTCCGCCCCGCGGGGCAAAGGGCCGCCTGCCGCAGGGGCTGGTCATGGCGCTTCGCCAGGCTCCTTTGCCCCCCGCCCACGCCACTAAAGGGGCGGGAAGGCTTGGCCCTCTGCTGCCTAATGTAGCAGAAAGCGCTTGCAAACAACAGGCTTACGCGCTTTTCCTGAAGCAGTTTGGCGAAATGCGCGCCTCGCGTGATCCTCAGCGCTGGCAGCGGCCGCAGAAAAAAGTGGAATGGCCGTTTAGGCGCAGCAGGCGGATGCGCGCACCGCAGCGCCGGCAGGCCTCCCCCGCACGCCCGTACACCGCGTATTCCTGCTGGAAATAGCCCGGGTGGCCATCGGCGCCGACGAAATCGCGCAGGCTGCTGCCGCCCGCCGCGATGGCGCGTTCCAGGGTTTCCCGCACGGCGGCCACAAGACGGCCACAGCGGGCGGGGCTCAACGATCGGGCGGGCCGGCGGGGATCGATCCCCGCGGCGAAGAGGGCCTCGCTGGCGTAGATGTTGCCCACGCCGACGATGAGGCCGGCATCCATGAGCACCGTCTTGATGGCCCCGTGGCGATTCCGCAATGCCCCGTGGAGCCACTCCCCGGTGAAGGCGGGGGAGAGGGGCTCGATGCCGAGATGGGCGAGCAGCGGATGCGCCTCCGCCGGGCCCGTCTGCCACAGCAGGGCGCCGAACCGCCGGGGATCGCGCAGCCGGACACAGGCGCCGCTTTCCACAAGCAGGTCCACGTGATCGTGGCGGTCGACGGGAAAATCCGCCGGCACCAGGCGCAGGCTGCCGGACATGCCCAAATGCCAGATGAGAAAGCCCCCCTGGCGGCCCTCCACATGGAAAAGCAGATATTTGCCCCGGCGGTCGAGGGCCACGATGCGGCCGCCCTGCAGCCGATGGGGCAGATCCTTGGGGACGGGCCAGCGCAGGCGCGGCTGCCGCACCAGAAGGCCCGTGATCACGCGGCCGGTCAAGTGGGGCGCAAGGCCGCGCCGTGTGGTTTCCACCTCGGGCAGTTCTGGCATCTCAGGGCAGGGCGCCAAGCCTGGCCGGATCCAGCAGACGTTCGCCCACATCCGGCGCGAAGTGGTAGTCGAGCCCCTCGTCCTCCCGGCGCAACACCCATTCCGGCTGCCGCGCCAACAACGTAAAGGTAAGCGTGCGGCCATCGGCAAGGCGCACCGCGATAGACGAAGACGGGCCACGCCGGTCCGCCCCGGCCCGCGCCGCCTCGACCCGGGCCGCCGTGGCGAGCCGCCATTCATCGGCGAAGCGGTTCAACTGGTCGGCGCTGAAACGGCCATCGTCCGGCTCCCGCCGCCAGCGGCCGTTTTCCAGAAGCAGACTCAGCCCCGGCAGGGTGAAGCCCACCGGATTCTCGTCGTCGGCGAGGAGTTTCCGGGCGAGGAAGGCTTCCACGCCGCGGGAGACATCCACCGTGTAGACCGGCGAGACCAGATACACCGCGCCGCCGGTGGCCACGTACACCTCACCCGTTACCGGCTGCGTATCACCGAAATCGAACACCTGCGCCCCTTCCGCGGTGTGCACCGTCAGGCGCAGGGCGGGTGGGGCCAGGCCGAATTTGGCTGCGTTCCCGGAGGGCAGGCGGCGCTCGCTTTGCGCGCCGAGGATATTGAGCACGGCCTCCACCCGCGCGCCATCGGCGCGCGCAGTCCGCGGCGCACGCACCCGCCAGCCGGCTTTTCCCCGCTCGAGGACGATGGGGTCTGCCCCGCGGGGCGCAAGCTCCAGCGACACCACATCGGCGGCGCGCAGCGTGGATAAGGCAAAGCGCTGCGGCCCCGCCGGCTCCGGCCGGAAAAACAGAAACAACGCCAGGGCCACCACCGCGGCCGCAAGCAGAAGGTTATGCAGGAGGCGCGAACGCATGCCCGAATTATCCCCCACGGCCCGGTGAAAACAAACCGGGCCCCACCATGGCCCGCGCGGCGGGCGGTCCACCGCCTTGTGGCCCGTGGCACAGCCAAGAGGGGAAGCCGTCCGCGGGTCATCGGGTGGGCGCCAAGCCCGTCCCCCACCCGCAGCGCCGGCGACGCTACAATTGACGAGACTGCAAACGTCCAAGTGCTGGGAAGGGAGGGAGCCACCGGTTTGGTTGGTGCGGGCGGGACCCGATGGCGAGTACGAGCCGAAATACATAGATGAAAGCCGCATCTATGTGACCTGGAGTCACCTCGACGTCGATCTCTCCAAACTCCGTGATCGCGACGAACTGACAAAGGAGATGCGCAGGCGCTATCCCGACGCAAAGCCCAAGGCGATTGCAAACTGGGTAAGCCAGGTCTGGCCTTTCGCCCACGAAATGAAGAAGGGGGACCTCGTTGTGCTCCCCCTGAAGACCCAGCGCGCCATTCAAATTGGCGAAATCGCCGGCGACTACCACTCGCGGATTCAAGTTTGAAGTGCAATTTTGATTAACGGGTAGGTGGGTCAGAATGTGCGAGCATTTTGCCCCATCAAC